>DAOJ01000065.1 GCA_002502365.1 Euryarchaeota archaeon UBA106 | reverse complement strand
GGAGGAGTATCTACTACGAAAATTTCCTTGTCAGATTTTGGGTTAAAACCATATCTTTGATTGTATATATCTTGGTTACTATAATGGTCTTCTTGGATCCTCTTCTCAAGGTCAATCGACCATCTCTTGTCTTCGATTAAGGGTTTACCCATGGACCCATCCACCTCACAATCTGCCTCCCCCTGAGACTTATTGTTCTTGACGGTTCCCAATCAGATAGTATCTAATGAAATGCAAATTACAGTCAACCTAAAGCCGTCGGGTTCAAGCACCTTCGCTACCGACGGTTGACTCAGACTAGGGAGGCTGCGACTTGTCAATGGATGATAACGGCGACAATTTCGTGACTCGCATAACGAAAATTGGTCAATCTAAGGGGAAAGAAATACTATCTAAACCCAACATAAATAGAACCACAGTAGAAAGTTATGGAAGGATAGGTAGGAACCAATTAAGGAGGATGTCATCTGATCTCAATTTTACAGATGTCCTAACAAAATTCCCCACGGTTACAGTTGTGCTATGTCTAATTATTACCGGTTTTTTCTCATGGGAATCAGGATTAGTGGATTGTAGAGATGATTTTTGTCCGATTGAAGGCAAATCCTCCATGAATGTTAACGGTGACTTGGAAGTATACCTCCCCCAAGATTCGGATGTTTCTGAATTATTGGCTCAAGTTGAGAGTGTTGATAGTTGGACAACAAATGTCATGGTAATTTATGTTGAATCCTATGAGACTGAGGAGCAACCATTGAGGAATATTACTGATCAGGCTGTACTCGAGGAAATAGAAAAACTAGAGAACATTATAAATCCAGTACAAAATGATGGTGGCGATGACAACGTAATATACGTACTTTCAATTTCATCAGTAATTAAAGAAGTCAATTCATCTGCACCAAGAGTGTTAAAATCTTTCTTTTCAGGAGTAGCGACTGCTCTTGACAACGAAGAATTATCGGAACAAATTGATGAAGTCATTGATGCAAACCAAGATGTTTTGGGTAATTATGCTATTCCGGACGACCAAACTAGAATCGATGATATTGTAGAAGAAATGCCTGAAAACGCTCTAGAAAAATTGGTAAGAGACGTTGGAGTATGGGAAAATGGTACACTCATCAAAGAGGAAGCTGGTGCTTGGAATAGGGCAGTTATTATCATCGGAATAAATAACGAACTTCGTGATGAGAATGGGAATAATATTACCGTCTCGGAATTTATAGAAAACACACAAAACAGAATAAATCAGTTATCTCTTCCCGTAGCCGAAGGTGGTAATGGCTGGGAAGAGAAAGGATTGGTAATGACCCTAACTGGACCGGTTCCAATAACAAATGCAGTAACAGAAGAATCCTTCAATCTCTTTTGGGATGTTTTTCCTACTGGTGTTGTATTCGTTGCTATTGGCTTATTTTTGTTCCATTGTGACCTATTACAAACAGGACGTATCAGGTTTGTTCAAGGTATCAAGGTACTAATTATCTCGGGACTCCCCACGCTTTGTTCTGTGTTTATTACAATGGGAATAATCGGTTGGACTAATTATGAAGTTTCCATGACAGTAATTATTGTTGGGCCAATAGTCCTAGCGCTAGGTGTTTCTTATGGTTTACACATAACGAATAGATATGCAGAATCAAAAGGCACACCACAAGAGAAAATGGCAGAGGCGTTGGAATCTACAGGGAGAGCAGTTTTACTTTCCGCGTTAACCACAATAATTGGATTCATATCTCTAGTATTCACTCCTATGAAACCGATACAAACGGTAGGATATTCACTAGCAATGGGTATAGTGGTTGTGTACATAATGACCATGGTAATGGTTCCAAATTTAACAATGATGCTAGATTTGAAGAAACCATCACACCCACCTCCTAAAGCCTTCGTCAAAGCAGTAAGTGTTCCGATAAATTGGACTAAACTTACCCTGACTATATTCGTTATAGCAATGTTATTTTCTGCTGGTATCAGTCGACCAAATGTTGAAGAAAATGTTGATCTGTTACAAATGGCTCCAGAAAATGTAGGGGCAGTTGAAAAAATGAAAACATATTCTTCTGAATTTGACGCTGGCCAGCCTGGATTCTTATTGATAAACGGGTCTTTCGACGCCAGTCCGGATATTTTCCAAGCTGAACTAAGTGACCCTTATGAGAATCTAAAAGGGTTAGAGGAATTAGAAGAGAAATGTAATTCTGTAGAACAGACTACAGCGGTGTCTATTGTTTTCCTTATGAAAGCAATATCAGTCACCGTAGATTTAGATGGGGAACCCATCCTTGATGCATTACCTGATGCCACTCCACAGCCTATCGCTGATGTAGCTGAACTGATTTTTAATCAGTCAGTTACAGGAAATGGTTCCTTTTGGCTAAGTCTAGCAACATTAGATAGACAAGACAATAGTGGCGGCTTAGAAGCTCAAAACTTCTTGTTGTATGTGTTTTATTCTAGTCTGACAGATGAAATGAGAGAATTATTCCTAGATGAGGAAAAGATGGCGAGTTTGATTTATGTTGATATGCCATTTATGGATGTTAAAAGTACTGAAAAAGCAGTTTCCCAAATAGATAATTATGCCCAACAGGACACCACCGGTGACATAACTTCGTCTAAGTTAGTAGGAGTTGCTTCGGTAACTATAGAAGTTAACAATCTAATAGTTAATTCTCAATGGCAATCCCTCGGTTTCGCTCTACTGTTCACCGTCTTCACCTTAGGTTTGGTTTTCAGGGATGCTCAATATGCAATTCTTACAACATTGCCAGTGGCATTTACAGTATTCATGCAATGGTTGGTAATGGATCAGGGCAACGTGGCATTATCATTGGTAACCGTAATGATTGGTTCAATTCTTGTAGGAGTAGGTGTTGACTTCTCAATACATATTGCTAATCGCGTTAAGGAATTAGGAGGGTCATTAGATGCCATTAGAATCGCTTGTGCGAGTACTGGTATGAGCCTGACCGAAGCCGTTACAGTAACTATTGCTGGAATGGCCTGTGCATATCAAATTCCAATTCCCGCAATAACCCCGTTCGTTACAGTGATTATTGTTTTGCTGATAGTAGCAGCTATTTCTGCGTTAATTCTCCTCCCAGCAATATACTCCATACTAGTCAAAGCAAATATTTCCCTTACTGGAGGCTCTAATACAATGGCTAAAGCAGCCGGTTTACGCAGAACCCTTACTAAGGAACAAGGCGATGTTATGGATGCAACTCTAGTAATGGAATCCCGAGATGCGTGGTGAAATAATGGTAAATTACTGGCTGATGAAAAGTGAACCTCATGTTTATCCATGGGCGCAATTAGTTGAAGATCGAACAACCCATTGGGACGGAGTCCGGAACTATCAGGCAAGAAATATAATGCGTGATGATATGAAATTAGGAGATTACGTTTTATTTTATCATTCAAATTGTAAACCTCCTCATGTAGCAGGAGTGGCTAAGGTTTGCAAAGAGGGATACCCCGATTTCACCGCCCAAGACCCAAACTCAAAATATTTTGATGAGAAAGCAAGCCCAGAAAATCCTAGATGGATTATGGTCGATATAGAAGCTATTCAAGAAATGGAACCAGTTGGACTACCTGAACTCAAACAAAATCCAAGTTTGGAAGGGATGCCATTGCTACAAAAAGGCCAGAGGCTATCGGTGCAACCTGTATCAGCCAACCACTTTGCAATTGTTTGCAAGATGGGTGGATTGGACACATCTAATCTATAGTGGTGTTTTCGTGACCTATTCCATTGTAGCAAAATGTAAACAAACTGGTCAATTTGGTGTAGGGATTCAATCTCACTTTTTTGCATCTGGAGATGCCTGTTGGGCCAAAGCAGGTATTGGGGTTGTTGTAACTCAAGCTATGGCATTGATGGATCATGGACCATTAGGCCTAGAACTGTTAGAGCAGGGTTTGTCAGCTTCAGCAGCGCTTGAGAAACGCTTGGAGGCTGACCCTGAATCAGAAATTCGTCAAGTAGCGATTGTAGACAAAGATGGTTTAGTTGCTGTCCATACTGGAACAAGTACTATTCCATCTGCTGGCCATGTGTTAGGAGATGGATTTTCATGCCAGGCCAACCTAATGTGGAATGATATGATTCCCACTAAAATGGCTGAAGTCTTCTCTAAAAAAGACGGGGTATTATCCGAACGGATTCTTGCTGCATTACATGCTGGTCAAGAAGAAGGTGGAGATTTACGAGGTATGCAATCAGCTAGAATTTTGGTAGTCAAGCCAGAGATAACAGAGAAATCATGGGAAGAAAAGTTAGTTGACATTAGAATTGACGACCATCCTGAACCGCTTGATGAGCTTGGTCGTTTACTCAAAGTACATTCCATGTATACCGAATTCCAAGAAGGCGGATATGAACTAGATTTAGAGGAGAGTGAAATGGAAACCTATCCAGAAATAGCCTTTTGGACTGGAGTGAATTTAGCGGTTAATGGTGATTTAGAAAGTGGAAAAAAACTAATCAATATCGCGCTAAACAATCATGATGGTTGGATTGAATTATTACATCGTTGCTCAGACATCAATTTCTTTGGTATTGATGAAGTATTAGTGCAAAATTTACTCAGTGATGTTTAGAATGTCCTTAGTGGGCACGTCCTCGGTGGACGATCGTCACCAACGATGAAAATTCCACGATCTCCTCAGCCCCGCTATCCCAAGGCATCCAGCATCCCCGGTCGGGCTGCTCGCTTCCGCGCCTGACCTGATTCCCGGGCGTAAGACAGTCGACGCTTCCCTTCGGAAGCGTTCTCCGACAACCTGGATCTCTTGGGGGCGAGGCGTCGACGTCAACCGCAGGGTCATCGTCGGCTCGTTTTCGCCGCCCTCGGACTTCAGGCCACCATTTTCGACGATTTGTGGATAATAGAACACGTCAACGCTCCCCCTAGCCCAACACTCCCGCGTAACACTCACCTAAGAACGAAACTATTGCCTCAATTCATTCAGTTTCATACTTCGAGGGGCAACCAGTTTGAATTTCATTGGCTTCGATATACCATAGATTTCCTATTAGTGTTAAATCTCCTTTGACTGCCACCATACGGCCTTCTTCGAAGCCATCAGGGACGGCAATAGAGGCGAAAGAGACCTCGACCTGAGATTCTTGTCCGGCTAGAATAAATGTGCTAGAGGAACTGTCTAAAGATTGTTCTTGAACAATACCTCGGACATTAAGTTCCCCGGAATCATGACTTTCTGGCGAATCCATGACTTCATCCACTGTGTATTGGATTTCGGGGTCTACTGACAAAAACATCAGACCCATCAAACCCAGCATAATTCCACCGACTAAAAGCAGGCGGGTATGACGAGTGTTTCTCACAAGACCTTCGAGATAGAGGTTATTGAATAGGCTTACTCCAAATCGTTAGATTGACTTCCTAATTTCTAGAATACCCAACTACTTCCTGTATATCGCTGAAACCTTCAACTTTGAGTCTTTTATTTAGGCCATTGGTAATCTGTGACACCACAGATGGACCTTGGAAAACTAAGGCTGAATACAATTGTATCAAAGTCGCTCCGTTGCTAATCGCATTCCACGCCGTATCAGGAGATTCTATCCCACCACATCCGATAATAGGAACCTTATTTCCAATTGAATCATATAAATCTCCAATACACTGGATAGATTTTTCGTGAAGTGGCCTACCTGACAACCCTCCGCTCTCTGAAAGAAAATTTCGAGATCCTGTATTTTTCGGTGCGGGACGACTGATTGTTGTATTTGTTGCCACAAATCCATCAATTCCAGACGATAATGCTGCCCCTGCGCATGATAAGATTGAATCTCTATCTAAATCAGGTGAAAATTTCAGTAGGATTGGTTTCAAACCAGCCCTTTTGTCTCTAATTGAAGTACAGGCATTGACCACTTCCCTGATGTGGTCTTCCTCTTGTAACTCCCTTAACCCTGGTGTATTAGGAGATGAGACATTAAGGACAAAAATATCTGCATAGTCATACAATAGATTGAATGTATCAGCATAATCATGTGGGGCTCTTTCGTTACTTACGGTTTTGGAACGTCCAATATTTGCTGCCAAAGGGACATTAGGCCACTTACCAGAAATTTCTCTTTGCGCTAATGTATCGCGGACACTTTGTGCACCTGGATTGTTAAATCCCATTCGGTTAATCAAAGCAGCATCTGAATTTGATCTAAACATCCTTGGTTTGGGATTTCCCTCTTGTGGATAACGTGTGATACCTCCGTATTCAGCCCAGGAAAATCCTAGGGAAGGCCATGCCCCTAGGGCCTGTGCAGATTTATCAAATCCAGCAGCAAGTCCTAATGGGTGTCGGAATAGTTTCCCAAATACGTTAATTGGAAGATTCGGAGTTCTGTAAATAGAGCTGAGTAATTTCTGGCTACCTCTGTTCTCAGCAAATTTGGATAGGCCATTAACAGTTAATTTGTGTGCTTTTTCAGAGTCTAAAAATCGTAAAGAAGGACGGACTATGTATCGATATGGTATGCCCATCCTTCGTTCGGCTTGATGGGCATCCTTCAAATCTTGCGTGTATTACGATAACCATGAACGCGGAATTGTGTGCTAGATCCATTCGGGAACTAGCAAGACGGATGTTGCGTTCTAGGGGGGTAATTATCCAAACACCCGAACACATTGACATAGATGATTCTCTATCCCTAAAAATTTCTGACCTGGCACCTAGTCTTTATTTTGGGTTCGAAATTAAATTCCATAAAAAAGAACAAATCATAATTACAAATATCGGAGAGTTAGGTGGGCAAATTGGGTTTCCTGAACCACCAGAAACGGAAGTATGGATACCGGTAGATCTGCAGGTTGGGTTTGATGAATTGTCTCTAGAAGTAATCAGATTGGCTGGTGCAGGTTACCCTGGTTGTGTTGGTTGTGGAGGGGAAGATGCTGAATTGCCCTGGCAAGAAACTGAAATTCGAAAAATGTTTGATTTACAGTAGAACTGATTTGAGACATTCCTCACGCGCGCGTACGTACAGGCATGCGCGCGCGCGCCTTGCATCGCTCTAACCTTACTCACGTTTATACAGTGTTCATCTCGCCACCGGAAATCGTGGTACGGCAATTCAGCCGTGTAACCGGACTATGAAAGTGGTAATATGAAGTTCATGATTTTAGAGTCCGGTGCCAAAGCCCGGACGATTAAGAAATACCTAGGTAAAGGTTGGATAGTTGATGCTTGCAATGGACACGTTCAGGACTTGCCTTCAAGGGGAGGAACCAAACATGACAATAAGGCAATGTGGTCTTCTAAAGAAGGTCAGTTACCCAATCCCCCATGGAGTTGGACTGAACGTGCTGAAAAGGTTGTAACAAAATTACGAAAGAAAGCAGAGTCTAACTCAGTGGAAGAGATTTACATTGCTACTGACCCAGATAGAGAGGGGGAATTTATTGCATGGAGGCTCAAAGAAATCTTTTCGGATTATGACAGGATTTATCGAGTTACATTTAATGAAATAACAAACACAGCCGTTCAGGAAGCAATAGAAACTCCTAGGGAGATAGATATGGACTTAGTGGATGCAGCCAAAGTTCGTAGGTTTATGGACAGATTAGTGGGTTACAGATGTTCAAGATTCAGCCGATCTTGGAATCTTTCTTCTATGGGTAGAGTACAAACACCTACTTTAGGATTCATAGTAGAACGAGAGATAGAAAGAGAAGCTCATGTGCCAATCCCTTATCATTCAATTTCCGTTGATTCAAACGGAGTATCTTTCAAGGTCCGCTTCCATGAAAAGGAGGATAGCGACGCTTGGTTCGATGATGATGGGAAACATTTCCCAGACAGAACTTTTGATGGGAAATTAGCAAATGACACATTACTCGCATTACAGAACGCAGGTGAAATGACAATACAATCTGTTAAGGAGGGAACAAACAAGAGAAAACCTCAGCCTCCGTTTACAACAGAATCTATGCTAAGAGCAGCTAACGGCCGAATGGGATGGGCAATAGGGAGAACTAGTAGAGTGGCAACGGCTCTCTATCAGGCAGGGCATATTACTTACATTAGGACCGATTCAACTAGAACAAGCAAGGATGCAAGAGATAGAATACGTAAGTTAATCAAAACCGAACACGGTGAAAATTATCTTGGGCCTGGAGCTTTGGGGCCCGATGCAAAAAAAGGGGCGAGTAACGTACAGGATGCCCACGAAGCGATTAGGCCAACACAACCAGAAATCAAGACACTAACGGGAGTCGATGAAGATCAACAAGCTCTATACAGATTAATCTGGGGAAGGTTCGCTGCCAGCCAAATGTCAGATTCAATAAGAGAAACAAGAAATCTCGTCACTAAGGTTAACAGTGTAGATAGGCCATTGTATGGCACTAGTTCTTGGAGAATTCATGCGGGTTGGGAAATTGTTTATTCGGCAGATAAACAAGTTCAAACTGAACCTCCCAAAATTGGTTTTGATGTTGGATCGAAATGGCAATTTTCGAATAATGAGGATAACCCATTACTCACATCCGACGAAACTAAACCTCCTCGAAGATTCACAGAGAGTTCTATAATTAGAGAAATGAAAAAAGCGGACATAGGGAGGCCTTCTACATATCTCACAACTGTTGGTAAATTAGTCGACAGAGGATACGTGAATAAGGATGGAAGTTCACTAATTCCTACCGAAAATGGAAAATTACTCTGGATAGAAGTTGTGCCATTCTATGGCTCTGAAGAGAACAGCTCCCAAACAATTTCAGAGGGTTTGTTTACACCTAAATTTACTGCTTTGATGGAGGCAAACTTAGACCGAGTAGAGCACGGAGACACGAGTGGTGCAAATATTTGGCACGTATTTGTCTCAGATTTTAGAAATATGCACAATAATGCACTCGAATTACGTAAAGAAAAACCTACAGTCAAACAATTGAATTTTATGCGAAATAGAATGTCTCGCATGGACGAAGAAACAAAATCAAAGATTTTGGCTGGGAAAAAATTCGAAGAACTTACTGGAGAAGATGCAAGAAGGATTATTGAAGAATTAAACAATTCCTCAGATGGTAATGTTCCGCCAAGTGAAAAACAGGTTGCATTAATTATCAGATTATCCGATAAGAACAAAGTGGATCTTTCTCAGATGTTATCTGATTTGGGGCACAATGATATCGATGATTTAACAGGTGGACGTGATGGTACTGCAAGTAAATTGATTAATGATTTGATTTCTATAGACAAGAATTCTCCAGCAACAGAAAAACAGGTATCGACTATTCAATCGATGGCTGAAAATCTAGACATGAGTATTGAAGATGCTATGGCACTAGCCGATACAACCACTATTGATGAAATCACCAAAAATGAAGCGAGCGGGCTTATTGGCAACATGAAAAAGATGATTCAGGCACGTAAGCGCCAACAAAAGAAGTGATATTCCACAATCCAGACGCCGTCACCGTCCTTTACGTCTGGGCATAGCGGGTGATGAAGTTGGTTAAGCAAAATTACGACGTAATCATTATCGGAGCGGGACCCGTAGGTGGCTATCTCGCTTGGAAGTTATCCCAAAATGGAATAGATGTCCTAATGATTGAGGAGCATGCAGAAGTTGGAAGGCCATTTCAATGCGCAGGCATGGTAAATCCCTCCGCAATGGAAAGGATTGGAGCATATGATACAGTTCTAACAAGAATATGGGGTGCTAGAATGTATAGTCCCTCTGGTACAGAAATAAAAATTGGAAATCCGGATAGAACCAGAACTTGGTCGGTTTGTCGAAAATTGTTCGATGAAAGAGTTGTTCAACTTGCAATAGAATCTGGAGCAGATTTACTATTGGAATCGAAACCCACCAATGCCGTGGTAACGGAATTAGGTGTAGAAATCGAAATAAATGTAAATGGGGAAAACCAGCAATTTTTCAGTCGTATGATTTGTGGTGCAGATGGGGCACATTCATGGGTTCGCCGGACCTTCAAGATGGGACGGCCAAAAGAATTGATGATAGGATTCCAAATTGAGGTTACAGGATATCCAGGGGAAGATGGTCGGTTGGATCTTTTCACGGGAGACGATATTGCACCAGGTTTTTTCTCTTGGGCAATACCTTCGGGTGAAACCACAAGAATAGGAAACTGGACATTACCAGATAAATTGAACGAATACTCATGTGAAGATTTATTGGAGAGATTTATGCAATCTCCTATGTGGAAAAATAGGTTTGCAAATTGCAAGGAAATTGGCAGATTTTGTGGACCTGTACCTTCCGGTTTAATCCTAAAACCTGTTATTAATCGAGTTGCAGTATTCGGAGATGCTGCCGGGTTATGCAAACCTACTACTGGAGGAGGTATTGGGATGGGATTTGATCAAGTAGACTTAATGTTACCAAAGTTAGTGTCTATATTAATTTCTAATGATTTTAATGCTAAAACTATACAAGACCTTAACTCAACTCTTTCAAGCCTGAGGCGAAAACAAAACAAATCTAGAGCTTTAAGGAACGTTTTTCTTAGCGAATCAACTGATGAAGAACTAGATGAATTATTTTCAGTTTGGGCTCAACCAGAAGTTATAGAATTAATCAATCAAGTTGGCGATATCGACAATCCAATACCTCTTGGCATAAAGATGCTAAAGGAAATTCCAGAGTTCCGTCGATTAGCAACAAAGGGCGCTTCAGCATTAATTTGGGGTTAAAAAAATGGAATCTGTTCAAAGAATTAGATATCCACCATTTGACCATGCCAATATTGACCCTAATTCTTTACCTATAACAGAAGTCATTCTAGAATCTGATTCGCCCCCACCAACCCCATTTAGAATAGGCTCAGAATCGGGTTGGTTTGTTGAATGGCGAAGGGTAACCGAAAAAGACAATCATTTACCAAGAATACAATCCGTAACTACAACAGCAACATTGCCGTTTCTAATGAGAACTAGAAATGGTTGGTATATTGAACCAGATCCATTACATGCTATCGCAAGGAAGTTGATTGCTCCAACAGTAATTTTACTTATTTTTTCATTATTTTTACACGCAATTGCTCCGGCTTTGGATAATACTCCAGTACTTTCTTGGATTACACAAGGATCTTACCAAATTGGACCGTTAGATTATCCTAAATTATTATTCTTAACATTTCCAATTTTTGTATTGCCAATAATTATCAGGATATATGCAAACACACGAGACATAAATCGACAAAACCTATACATTCAATCTCCAATTTCTGAACCTGAAATTGAATTCCAAATAGGTGATGGTAACGTCAAAATTACAAAATTAGTGTTACCGGATAACGTACACCTAATTGGGTCAAGAATTCAAGCAGGAATAGCGATACCAGAACGAAATACCATGCTTCAATCTTCCAATAGGAAAGAATTCGGTCAACCCCCTCCAGGTATGTCTACTCCATTGCCTGAAAAGAGACTGACTGGAGGAGAGGAACATGGAACCGGTGTTGGAGAATCGACTCCATTAGCGGTTGATTACACTCGAATATTACTATTGGAACCCATGAGAGTTAGAGCGAGAGGGGAATATAATTCTGATACCAATTTACCAATCACTGTGAACGGACCCAAGGAAAGGTGGCCTGGTACGATTTACTCCTCTGTTATTGCATTACATTGGGAGTTGCATATCCATGTAACTTGGGATGGTATGAGATTAAGATGGGTTAAACCATTAATTTTCCCTCAAACAGAAGAACCTGTTGAAATAGATGAAATGCCATTACGAGCAGCCCGCTCTGAAGAGTAAAAGGATTGATTATGCGGGTTGCAAAGGAGGTGGGCACGGTAAGACTTTTTCATTTTGGATTTGAGTGTCCAGATGCATGTAATTTGAATCCCTTTTTTGTGGAATGAAACCCGCTCGTAAGATTGTAAGTTGTAATTCATCTTCACCTGCAAGAGTTTTTGTGGTCCCTGAAGCTGATACTACATTTTCTTCCATCATTGTGGAACCAGCATCATCAGCACCAGCGAATAACGCTAATTGTGCAATACCCATTCCCATCGTTGGCCATGATGCCTGTATGTGTTCAATATTGTCGAAAAATAGGCGTGAAATCGCAACATGACGAAGGTATTCGTAGGCACCAGCCCCCAATTCAATCTTATTTTGCCCCTTATTTCGTTTGCCAAAGGAATTGTTTTCCAATTGTACTGGCCATGCAATAAATGATGTGAATCCTCGCAATCCTTTTGCTAGATTTCGGTCTTGCAATTCCCTAATTTTTTCCATGTGCTTTACGCGATGCTCATTACTTTCCCCAAAACCAATTACATTAGTTGCAGAAGTTGTCAAACCAATTTGTTGAGCTTCATCCATTACCCTCAACCAATTATCTGCACTACCTTTTTTGGGAGAGACATCTAAACGTACATCATCAACAAGCATTTCTGCCCCTCCACCGGGCAATCCATGCATTCCTGCATCCTTTAATCTTAGAAGGACCTCTTTGGTAGTAGATTCACAGACTTCTGCAATACCTTCAATTTCGATGGGTGAAAAGCAATCTAAATCAATAGTAGGATGCCTGACTCTAAGTTCTGAAATTAAATCTGTATACCATTCAAGTGGTAGGTCTGGATTAACTCCTCCCTGCATCAGTACTCTCGAACCTCCGATATATTCTAACTCAGAAAATCTCGCACTGATTTGTTCGATAGTTTGAGTGTAGGATTCTTGATGTCCAGGTGGTCTATAGAATGAACAAAATTGACAATTTATTGTGCACACATTAGTGTAGTTTACATTTCGATCAACAAGATATGTGACTTTGTTCCCTGGCACACGTAATCTACGCATTTGTAAACCAGCATGCAATAGCTCATTCTGGTCTGCTTCATCATACAGAATAATAGCTTCTTCAACAGTTAATCTTGGAGGTTTTAGTACCAATAGCCCTTCAAGAATCGCACGCCAATCGGCCATTTTATCAAACCCCTGAGCCAACCAATGATTCAATTTCTGAAATTTGTTTTGGGCAATTTGATGTTAGGACGATTGGGCCTTCTTTTGTGATGACCACATTATCTTCTATGCGAATGCCAATTCCCGAGTACTTTTCTGGGATAGTGATATCTTCTCTCCAAGAACCAAAATATAAACCAGGTTCCACGGTAAGAACCATTCCTTCTTCCAAAAGCCGTCCATCACCCTTACCTTCAGGTCTAGTAACTCCGACATCATGTACATCTAAGCCTAGTGAATGGCTAGTACCATGCATGAAAAATTGTCGAGTTTTTCCGTCTAAATCATCACCCATAGCTTCTTCAAAAGAACAATCGAGGATACCTAATTCAATCAATCCTCTTGAAATTACTTCCATACTAGCTCTGTGTGAAGAATTCCAAGGAGATCCTATTTGACAAGCTTCGATAGCTGCAATTTCGGCTTTTAGGACTAAGTTGTATATTTCTCTCTGAGCTTCGGAAAATTTACCATTAGCTGGCCATGTTCGAGTAATATCCGAAGCGTAACCATCTATTTCACAACCAGCATCCACCAGTATTAAATCTCCATCTTTGACAGATTTATTATTTGCATGATAATGCAAAATCGTTGCATTATCACCTCCTCCTACTATGGAAGGATAACTCCATTGTGAACCTTTAGATTGAAAGTGTCCTTCAATAATAGCTTGTATTTCCCATTCTGCAATCTGTGGGTGAGTTTTTTCCATGGCAATAGAATGTGCCTCGGAGGCTAAATCTGCAGATTTCTTCATAATTTCAATCTCACTTGGAGATTTACACAGCCTCATTTCGTCTAAAATTGACGAAGGGTCCACAATACTCGTAGGCCCGATTCCGTGAGTATTTCTTTGTCGGCTCTTGGAAGTCAATGAGCGATTAACAATTTCATCAATTTGTTGATTTAATTTTTGGATAAGATAGACCCCATTAGAATCACTAAGTGATTGTTCTATAATTTCCTCTAAGTCTAATAAAGAATTTGCGTGATTAATAGGCCAGCCTTTAGCGGCCCCGTCAACTCCAATGCGTCTCCCTTCCCAAATTTCCGCTGTAGTATCTTTAGGCTGGACAAAAAGACTCACTTTCCATTCCTCTCCATCGTGTTGTGCCATGAAGACTGAACCTGGGTCACTCCAACCACAGAGGTACAACATGTAGGAACTAGCCCTGTATGGGTAGTGCACATCGTTAGATCGAATAGAAAGAGGATTCGTTGGAATAAGGACCAAACAATCCTTGTCAATCTGAGATAGGAAACGAGACTGACGTTGCTTATACTCTGCCGCCTCAAATGGTAGTTTAGTCACCCCACCCATGTTTGGCGGACGTGGAACCCATTCTTATTTCTGTGGTATGAAAAATACAACAACGTGAGGTAAAATTCAAGATTTCCACTTAGGAATTTCTAGTTCATTATTGGACTTGAATCGATTAATTGTAGCGTAAATGAGGAAAATTAGAGATATTGCTGGAATAACCAGAATTATAGGTATAGGTTGCACTTCATTGGGATGGATTAGTATGACATTCAATGTCGAGTATTCACCATCATCATCAATCACTTCAAGTGTTAGTTCTGCCCGGTAATCTTCACCTTGATATTCATCCCAAGAAAAAGAGCGATTGCAGCCTTCATACAAAGGTACGTTATCTAACAACCAAACACACCTTAACCCAGGTTTATCATTGACTGAATCTGTACTTGCTGTTGCATCCAATAAAGTATCTGATGGATTTGTTAACTTAATTTCCTGATTATTTGATACCGGCTCTCCATCAATTTCTAATGAAATAATTGGAACTGTATTTGCAATATCAAAAATTACCACCTTTTCGGAATATTGGCCTCCTTCATCATAGACAGTTAAGCTAAGTGAATAATTACCAGATTTTGTACCAGAAATTGAGTAACTGGTTATGTCAACACCCATCTTTACATCAATAGGAGAAAAACCTGAATGGGATGTACGGTATAATGTCCAAACATAATACATATCGGTTCTACCCCAATATGGATCTTCGGTCAGTGAAGCATCGAATGTATGCCAGGTATCATCTTCAATTGCAAAATCGATACCAGAAATTTTTATTGTCGGCGGTTCATTATTAACACGAATAGAAAATTCTTGGATTGAACCTTCCAAGAAAGATAAACTGGAAGAACAAGAAATCAAATCTATCTTTAACCAACCATCAAGTTTGGAAGAGATATCGAATTCGAATTCAAACTCGCCATTAGCAAATGTTTCCGTGTCGGATGTAAACGAGGGCGTAGAACAAGTTGTGGGTTGAGGAAATAGTGTAGCTTCAATTAAACCCTGAGTAATTGAAGTGATTATTTCAATCGTCACACTAGATTCTGGATAGCTCCCCACCCAGCCCTTCACATTGACGAAAGAATCGATAAAATTGCCCGAAAGATCCTCATATAGCATGAAGCCAATTAGACCCGATGTATTTTCTGAGACCATGAAAATTACTCTTTGCCCTATGATTTCGTTAGAATTTTCATCTATTATATGGATACTGACGTAACAAGCACATTCACCAGTTTCTTCAATTGATAAACTGAATGACCATGTCCATTGAGTTCGGCTACTCGTTGAAGGGGTTTCTTCGAGATTTTGATAAAGGTCACCACCTCCAAATGTAGTTCCTTCTTTACTAACTCTCCAAAAGGATTGAGCCGGTTTGATATCATCTTCAATTATACCTGAGAAAATAATCGTGTCATTAGTATATGCACCATTTTCAACATTTATACTGATGAGCGCTGGGTCACTATCATCTGCCTGAACATTAGTCGAAAGCAATAAAATTGCAGCCATAGCCGGAATTATGGCTAACCAGCGTCTATTCATTGAGTATTGGATGAGTCCTTCAGTATTGAACCTCATGGATACGTGAGCCAATTATCTCTCTGAAATTTGCATTTGCCAGACCAATTCATCCAACCATGTACCTAGTGTATCAAGATCTACAAATTCCTGGCTTGCTTTTGCGGTTAAAATGCAGTCACAGGCCGCGGCTGCTAACAATCCAGCATCCTCCATTGGTAACCCATTTCCTAACGCAACCGCAAGCGCTGTGGCAGCAGCATCATGGAGACCTATCTGTTGCTTAGGAGCTGAAGCATAACAATCAAAATGGATAGTTTCTCCTTCTGATTGATATAGAGTTACTCCATTAACACCACCTAAAACCACTAAAGCATTCCAATCATATGTATCGATTAATTCTGATGCTGCGCTAGCCGCATCAGATGATTCTAATCTTCTTCGCATGAGTTCCATACCTCTCATTTCAACAAGAACTACTGTTGCCCCTCTAGACCTTTCTAGTCCGGTTAACTTCGGGTCTACAATAACTGGAATATTATTCTTCGAAGCCTCGGCAATAAGAGTCGAGGCGCTCGAAACTCTAACTGAACCGTTGTCATAATCAGAGATAACTAAAGCACAACTTTCCTCTAATGCTTTCATAGCATTATTTGTCAGCTTCTCGGAAATATACCTGTCAATTTGTTCTAATGGACCTCTGTCAGCTTGTAACAAAATTTGGCTGTCATCGAGTAAACTCTCTCTACTTCCAAAAAACCGAATTTTGACCAGTGTGTGTCGATTTTTTATCGATTCTATTCCTTCAATTGAAATACCGTCTTGCTCCAACATATTCCGAATTGTTTCCCCTTCTCTATCATCACCAACATAAGTGTGAAAATCTACATCTAAACCTATGGAATTTAATCCTCTAGCAATATGTGCAGCTGCTCCGGGGCTTTCATCGGTTTGGAATATTTTTAGGACGGGAACCGGCGCAATTGAATTCAAATTGTTTGCATAACCATGATGGTATCTGTCTAACATTACATCTCCTAGCAAAGTTACTTGGGAACCTTTCATTTCATCCAAAGTTGAGCGTAAACGTTGTAGAGCTTCGGTACGGGACACTGTGTCTTCGTCAATCGCCATGGTACTTCGAGGATGAGGAGATGAATGAGTTTTGGGGCTGAGAAATAACCATCGATTGACCGACGAACTCAAGCGAAGTGTTAGTTTCGGACCGATATGGGCGGCACTCCTGAGGTTTGGGAATATGATGGCCCCGCCTCACAAAGGCTCTGGCAAAAGTCAGTAATTGGGAGACTTTTGAAAAATGGAAGTCTAGCTCTATCTCCTGCGGAGACACTTTTTGTCCACCACCACCGAAATATAGAATTGCCAGATAATGATTGGAAAACAAATGCACTTTCCATGAACGGTATGCTACTACAAGAGTATTGCATTCTTGAAGCTTTGAGAGTCCCAGGGAATAAGGTTGTACTTACGGGAAATCTAGATCTTTTTGATTTAGATTATCAACCTCAAACATGGGCGTGTAGGTGGCCATCGAATTCTCACCCAAAAGATTCTCAACCAACTGCTGAAGTCAGATGGTTTTTAGATTCAGAAATGCTTAACCCAGCCGAATTACATAATTGGGCTGTAGAGGTAAGAAACTCAAACAGGATTCCAGAAGTAATGATAGTAGATGAAGAACTTAGTGTCGTTAGCTACCAGTTATCATCTGAATCTCCATTAGGTATTTTCAAAGAGGAAAGATTAGGTGAAAAATTACCAAACTTATCTGATGGAATTAACTCTGCGGACGGTATGATTTTCCCATCCGAAAATTGGGAAATAGAACAATTAGGCATACCTACTGAAGAAGGCATTTTTTTGGATACGATAGCCAGTGAAATTGTGGATGGTAAGTCACCACTCAGCCAGGGTGCTTTAATTCTCTTAGATTTACTAGATAGAGGTCTTGTGATTAGACCTGGATTCAAGTATGGTTCCAAATGGAGATGTTATGAAAAGCGCATAGGAGATGACCACGCTCCATACCTAGTAGTTTTACCAGATGAGGCGCCAAAGAACTGGGCTGGTGCCTGCCTAGCATCTAGATTAGCTTCAGGTGTTAACAAAATTTGGTTACATCCTGTAAATAATGAAGGCTCCTGGAATTACCTCGCAATAACAAGGCCTCCTGCAGATTCACGTTGGACAAACCCGAGAAAACTCTGATAATCTGTTTCACTTTTACTCTCTAAAATAACTCTCTGTCTTCAAAAAGAAAGTGAAGCGATTTAATTCGCCAAACAAATCCATGGGTAGGACAGTCGCAACTTGGAGAATGAGAGGAGAGTCTCGAATAGAAGAGTGGAGGCGATTCTATAGAACTCTGAGACCTCAAGATCGTTTGGCTTACGAATCGATGATGAACGCTACAAGGTCTAGAGCTGCTGCTTGTGGCATGATTCCAAACGTAGACCCAATTGAACCAATCCTACTTTCAATGTTAGTTGAGGCATATGAAAGAATTGCGCAAATTGAAAAACAAATTGAGAGGTTAGGGGATGAATGAGGGATGGATAATCGACTGTCATTTAGATAACAAAAGTGAATGCATGTGCCTTTGGATAAAAATGGATGACGGAGAAATTAGACATATCATGACCCCATGGTTCTTCACAATATACGTTAAAGGGGAACCACACAGACTTAGAGAATTAGCTGGGGCTCTTTCAAGACCGGAATACCAAAGGCCATTTGGTCCAATTTCATTAAAATTGGAAAAACATCGTACATCTCATGAATCAGAGAGAAAAGTTGAGGTTTTGGCAGTTAAATTGCAAAAAATATCGAAGATTGTAAAAATCGCTGAAATTATTGATGCAAATGGTTCTTGGAAAAATTTTGAAATTTTTTCTGTGGACCCAAAGATTTCCCAGAGGTTTTTGTTAGATCTCAAAACACATCCATTTGGAAGAGTACGGATTTGTGGCAAACGAATAATTCCTTTAGATACGAGAAACAAAGTAGATTGGGAATTTCCACCTTTACGAATAGTAGAGATTAGAGTTAATTGTTACGATACAAATGGAAAAAGGAAATTTGACGCACCGATTTCAAGCATCAAAATATTGGATAGAGGAATTATAAATTCTGAAAAACAAATCAGTTACAATTTAATTTCAGAAGCATATACATGTTCAGCACATATGTTGAATGATTTTCAAAAAAAAATGAAAGAAATTGACCCTGATATCGTAATAACCTATGATGGAGACAGTGTAGATATTCCCGCTTTGATTCGTCTAGCTCAAAAATCTGAAATGAATCTCGACATTAGTAGGAACGGAAGCGACAGTAGTCCACGAACAAAAGAAAGAGTAGATTGGAGTTATGGACGCCTTATGAGAAAAGAAGCGTACCATCCCCTAGAAGGTAGATTACACATAGACATGAAGCGTTCCTTCATAGGTAAGGAAGGAGGTATAGAAGGGATAATGGAATTAGCAAGAACTTCCGGTTTGCCTGCCGCCGATTTGTCTAGACTCTCTCCTGGTTCCGCGATATCAGCCATGCAAATAAGACAATCAATGGAAGATGGTGTCCTAATTCCTTGGAAAAAGAACAGACCTGAGGATTTGAAAAATGCTGATGAATTAATTTTAGCAGACAGAGGGGGATTGTATCTCGACCCAATTGTTGGAGTTCATGAAGGAGCAATAGAACTTGATTTTGCAAGTTTATTCCCTAGTATTATTGCCACTAGAAACATAAGTCCTGAAACTATGAATTGCTCATGCTGTAATCCAAAAATTGGAAATTACGAGATGAAAGATGGGAGATTACCACTGGATGTTTTAGCTGCCTCTTATGAAATTCAAAAAAGAATAAAAAATGACGAACATAGAAAATTAATTGCTCCCGAACTTGGATTACATGTTTGCACTCGTAAGCATGGATTCCTTGGAAGGGTCGTAGCACCTATAATCGAAAGAAGAAATTCTCTGAAAGCAAGAAGAAGAAAAAAAGGAGATTCATGGGACAGAAGGCAAAACGTTCTCAAGTGGATTTTAGTTACCTGTTTTGGATATACTGGTTATCGGAATGCCCGATTTGGTCGTATCGAATGTCACGAAGCAATTTGCGCTTGGTCTCGTGAAATTCTCCTAACCACAATTGAAGAAGCAAATAAGGAAGGGTGGGATTGTATACACGCGATAGTTGATGCTATTTGGATTAAAGACCGTGAGGATAGAAGTCAAGAAGAAAAGCGCAAATCATACCAACGCTTGATTGAAAGAATTGAAGTATTAATTGGAATACCACTAGAATTGGAATACGAATATGACTGGATTGCTTTTATTCCGAACAGAACTACAGGCGTAGGTGCCCTGACTAAGTATTATGCAAAGATAGGTGATGAATGGAAGGTCAGAGGTATAGAATTGCGTCAACATTCAACCTGTTATTGGATTAGGAAATTACAGGAGAATATGTTAGAGGACTTAGCAAATGATCCATTTGGAATTGGTCCCGAAATAGCTGCACAAAGACTTGTGACTGAAATTTCTCTTATGAAGCGTGGAGAAATTCCACTGGAGCAATTAATTGTAGCTAGAAGAGTAAGATATGAAGCTGGAAATCATCGTGTTATGAATCTAACAGCAGGCGCTCTTCTACGTTCTAAGGAATTGAATCAAATCACACCTCCAGGAAGAAAAATACACTTTGCTGTAACAGGATGGAATAGGAAGAATCCTGTAGATAGAGTCAGATTGAAATCAGAAATAGAATTTTCGACAGATTCAATTTCAGAGGAGAAAGGAGATACAGAATTCTATACACGATTGGCAGTTCGAGCAGCGACAGCTATCCTTTCTCCATTTGGTTGGAGTGAAGAGCTTCTGGCTAACGGTTCGATGAGACAATCTAGCCTAGATTCTTGGTTATGACGAAACTCTAGAAGTGAAGTTTGACCTACTGGTAAATTTGCCCAAATAACCTCCTTATCAATGGAGAGTAAATGCAGTTTTTTCCTAACAAAACTTCTATCACGGTTTTTAGATAAAAGATTGCTGATTCTCAGAGTGTCATCTGAAAATCGTTTCAAAATATGACGCATGTCCTTACTAAGAGGTGGTGATGAATTACGACTTGAAGTGATTATCACTAAGGACTCGGAATCCTTACTCAAGGCCCTGCAACGCTCAAGTGTTTCCGTTAACAAAGAGCGACCTTCTGGTTTCTTAAGTTGTGAGTCCATGAACATCCTTGATACTTCTGAAATAATAATTAGCCGACCGTTAATTATTCGATCAGGAGGAGGACTTAATTTAGCCTCATCAGCCAACCTCTTTACGATAGATACTGTTTGATGTGCTGTAAATCCTCGAGATATGTGAAAACTTCTCAGAGGATTTAGAGTGTCACAATTACGCATTCGTAACAGAGGAAGGAGTGGAGATGGATCGAATGACATACCTCCATCTATCCAGTGTACAGGTCTAGATGATTCTAATTCATTGGCAACCATTCTCAACAATACACTCTGAAAATCCTGAGTGTTCTGATCAATGAGAAGAACGGACGACAACCTTGGCTTAGGGAATGAGAGGTCTATCGAACAATCTCCCCAAGAAACACCTGTAGTTTCCACCATGAATAAATGTCTGAATAAACGACCTATCAATGAACTAAAGGGACTGGGGTATTATGCGATATTAGTTAAAGTGTAAATCAATCTAATTGTGAGTCATTATCTTCTTGCTCTGTTGAAAAATTTCCACCATTAGGTTTCGAGTTAGAACTCGAAATCAATGATATCGCTAATAAGACGAAAATAACCGATATTGCGTTACTTGGTTGGACTAACCAAGCTAGTGGACTGTCCCCATTGAAGGAAGATTGGGCGGTAAGTGTTACTGGAACTCTTGTCTCTAAGCCAAATGGATCGACGAAGACGATTTCTCCTTCAGCAGTCATTCCAGGAGTCAATAAGCCATCAGGTGAAATTGCTAAAACCGCGGTAGGGCAGGCTTCTAACTCACCCCCATTTTCTGCTACAGCAATTCTTGAAAGGGCACCTTCAACGGCTATAGAATAGGTTCTAGATTCTTCGCCAGTGCATTTGGTTGCAAGGCTCAGTTGTGAATCCTTATCCCATGGAATAATTGCTGAAAGGTGCTCTGAGGTAATTCTATGTCCGACTGAAAACCAATCGAGGTCAATGAGCCAAGGTTCATCCCCCTCACACCCGACTGAACCCCTGAGGTAGCCTGACCCTTGACTAATTTGATTAGCAGTTGCGAGTTCTATGATTGATTCTCCTTGATCTATTGAAATGACTCTTGGAGAGGACTCAGCTGCATTAGTTGTGGTGGAAATATCAATCGTTAACTGACAAGCTTTGTCTGAGATTACGGTTGCGAAAACAGATTCTTGTCCAAGAATTTCTATAGGACCTCTTGGAGGTAGAACTTCAACTGTAGAGAGATTTTCTGGGAAAGTGAAAGTAATTACAGCCTCATTGGAATCTAGATTTGTAATTGTGGCAGTCCATTGTACTAGCCGGCCGCGACTATCGCGTATTTGCATCCCATTTGCCCCCAACTGATCACCCTCCGAGAAAGTATCAGTAGATTCTCCGCTATTCCTTCCTCTTTCCAAGGCTGCATTTCCGTCGGCTTCAATGATTTTTAACCACGCCTTATCAGGGTCAGTATTCACAAGATTTCGATTAGGATCTCCATTATTTTTATCTTGAATTTCGACGATTACGCCGTGACCAGGGAGGGCTGAATCAAATCCTGAATCGACACGTAATGTAAACCGTACCCATTCATTAGGTGCAATGGGTATTTCTAGGTAGGAGCCCCCCTCAGAAATCCCTGTAATTGAATAATCGGAAATTAGCGGAGTAACGAGAACTCCTCTATTAACACCTATCAGATCGAGAGTTGAAGATGATGGAAGGGAAGGTACTGCACCGTTGCCATTCCAATTTCCGCTCGCCATTATTCCCCAGTCACCAATGCCGTTCCAATTACTGGTTGGAATATCACTGTGTACATCATATAAGTCGTAAGCACCCATTTGGTGAAGCATTTCATGAACAATTGTACCAACTCCGGAATAGGCTGATGCTATGGTGAAATGCTCGATGGTCCATTTATCAATTGTTAGTGGTTCTTGCATGCCTGTAAAATGACTCCATAGGGAATCTGCACCACCGTTAATTTCCTGAGGCTGCGCTGAATGAAGAATCAGTATTCGGTCAATTACTCCATCGTTGTTTAAGTCCCAGTCAGATAAATCATATCCTTCCAATTGTTCATTGGCAACTGTTCTTAGGAGATCTTCAGCCCCATTGCCGTCTGAACCGTAATCTCGCTCACTACCAACATCTTCACCCCATTTCTTTACATCGTAGGGAGATTGCCAAACTTCATCGAAAAGTGTAACAGAAAGCGTTGATTCACCGGCAGTCATTTGCTCAATGTATTCTTCTGCTGAATTGTCCCCTATCAATGAATCAATAACTATAGATTCAGGGAAAGAATTGCCAGGGAATTCTACTTGCAGTACCAACCAATTTTCTTCATTTTGAACGCCTAAAAGAGTAAGTTTCGAATCTTCTGATTCAGACCTGTTTTCAGCCCAATTATCTACCAATTCGGAATTAAGGTTGACAAAGAGGGCACTTAAGAGGAGTAATCCGGCTAAAGTAGACTGGAGTGCCCTCATATTGAAACCGAGCCACATCGCTACCTTGAAGGGAACGGATAATTGAACTATGATTTAGTCTAATATACAGTTATCTCGAGTCTACCTGATTGAATTGTGAGGAATATGCTTGTAGGGAAGTTTTCCTCCAATTTATGTTATCTACATTTAGTTGATCTAACCAATTCAGTCCATCTAAAGAAGTGTTATGAGTGGTAAGAAAATTTCGTAAATCCAAGGGCAATGGCGAACCATTACAGCCTGAGATAGTCAATTGAGTTATTGAATTACGAGAAATCAAATCCCTCAGTGCGAGTTGCTCTGTGTCATCCAAACACAGGGCGTTAGCATGCAAAACGGAAATATCTTGGTTAATCCAGGATTTGTCAAAAGATGGGCAAGCGCCTTCACAAGAACAATTCATCAAGAGAACTTTTGTTCTGAAGCCATCTTTGTTTACGATTTCTGGAAAAATTGGATTTCGGAGCCCCAATGGGCCATTAGGAACTGTTCGAGAAATATATTCAACTATAGCAACAACCACTATCGCAATCAATATTCGTAGACCTTCAAACGGTTCAGGTAAAGTCAAAATTAGCAATCCACCTGTAATAGCTAAAATTCTATTTCGAAATCGGCTCCTTCCTTCTTCTACTAGTCCAAATAATCGAGATATAGAAAGGAATAAAGTTGAGCTGAATGTTAAAATTAATACCCATGAGATTCCAGATGCAAAAGAAAAAATTTCAGAGGCATCATATCGTGGATTTACTCCAGATATAGAATCCAATTGTAAACTGGTTTCTGTATAATTTGGGATCAATATAAACCAAACCCAATACAAAATAATTGGAAGCAATAGAGCATTGAGTAACAGGTACAGATCTAACCAAAGCCTTTCTTTTGGAAGCAGACCCTGAATGGCGAAAGAACGGAAACCGATTGAGAAAAATGGCAGTGTGATTAGAGATGATAATATGATAATTGATAGTAATCTCATTTCGACCCAGTCATATGGACCGTAGACTGATATTTCACTAGAAGATGATTGGGAGATTACCCAATCTAAAACTATGGTTTCAAGCCAAATTGAAGAAATTATCGTTGAAAGTAAGAACACAAACGCTGTTGTACGAAAAAGTGTATGAAGTTCTGAAAAGTGTTTAGGGACTGATGACTCAAAATTTACAAGATTAGATTGGTCCATCTCACATCACGTCATGGACGGTAGGTTCAGTTTTTGCGGAACGTACGGTTCTGTAAACACCGTACATTGCCCAAAATCCGATGAACCAAGTACATCCGATTATGAAATCATGTTGCCCCCCATCTGCAGTCCAAGTTATTGCTAGGAAGAATGCCACTAGGGAAATAAATCCGCGCCTAATTCCTTGAGGATATGCTAATTCCATGGCTAAATATTCGGGACCGGTGTTGTGACGTCTTTCCAAGATTTCCCTTTGTAAGACTGCTCCTACGATTAAGGCGGTTAAAGAGGTCCAGTAGAATAAATTCCCACTTTCAAAAACTGCATCTGAAAGATGTCTTTGTCTTTCTTTTTCTTTCTCAGATTCGCTTTCTTCAATCACGAATAATGTTTGATAATCACCGACTGCTATAGTCCTAGTTTGCAGAGTGGCCTCACTGTCTCCTTCGGTAACAGACCCGGGAGCATTTATTGAAAAAGTTAGGATGTTCCAGTAATCGTATTCATTTGGGGCTCCATCGCCATTAACAGAATTCCCTGCTATACTGAAGAGGATTGTTCCAGAATCTTCAGATGGAGCCATCCAACTAATTGCCCATACGCCTTCACCAGTTGCGGAGTGAGAAATCGCATTGGGATCTCCATCTGCTTCTCTAATGTCTTGAGAATCATCCCAAGAAAACATTCCAGCCCCATTATCTGTCATTAGGAAACCTGCTTTCGTATTTCCATCAGCACCAGCTAGTGTGGCGGAATCTGCAACCGTGACTACAAAATCATACGATTGACCTAATTCGTACATAACCGGCACTCCGGAGATCATGACTACAGCTCTATCCCCAGGGCTAGAATAGTGACAAGTACAACCGTATTTTGCCGTCTCTTGATTATCGGAGTTCAGGTATGGTGGACCTCCGCTATTCGCAAATGCGGGGATTGCTAATAGGCCAACTACAAAAATCGCGATGATGAACCTCGTAGACCGACCCATTAGCGCCACCTCTTGATTTATTGCGACCGATTCAAACACATAACCATTGCTTGTTCGCCTCCCCTTGGGAGGCGTTGCTTACTACAATTCTTTTACCGCCGCGTTGAGTTCATTCATCATCTTCTTACCATCACCAAAGAGCATCATTGTCTTGTCATCATAGAACAAGTCATTGTCGACTCCTGCGTATCCAACGGATAAGCTGCGCTTGATGATAACCACCACTCGTGCCTTATCGGCATCGATGATTGGCATGCCACCTAGGGGACCTTCACCACTCCGTGCAACGGGGTTAACCGTGTCATTAGCACCAATCACGAGAGCAACGTCGCATTCCGGTAGTTCAGAGTTTATTTCGTCCATCTCAATGAGCTGCTCATAAGGAACGTTAGCTTCAGCCAGAAGGACGTTCATGTGACCCGGCATTCGACCAGCAACCGGATGAATTCCATAACTGACCTCAACCCCTTCTGCTTCAAGCAAATCTGCAAATTCCTTGACTGCGTGTTGCGCTTGACTGACCGCCATACCATAACCTGGAATAATTACGCACTTACTGATACCATCACATACCATAGCGACTTCTTCTGGATCGCTACCAACCTTAGTCCTCGTGACGGTTTCTTTACCACCACCACCGAAGGATTTGAACAGAACCGCGGAAAGAGTTCGGTTCATCGCCTTGCACATGATGAAAGTCAAAATGAGACCCGCAGCACCAACCATCGAACCGGCAATAATTAGCACATTGTTGCCGATAACGAAGCCTGTGAAGGCCGCTGCAATCCCAGACATTGAGTTGAGAAGACTGACCACGACAGGCATATCAGCTCCTCCGATTGGTAAAACAAATAGAACACCAAGCAGTGATGAGGTACCGACCAAGTAATACACGTATTCCTTTTCAGTAGGATTATCAATTGTTAGGGCTATCAAAGCCAAAGATGCAATCAGTAGAATTCCTTTGACAAAATTCAACCAAGGTGGACCCCAAGTTGGGAAACTGACCCACTTTCGCCGACCGCGATCATCCTTCTTTGTGAAAGGAATGTAGAATCCACCCATTAACTTGCCCATGGCCATGAGGCTACCAGTCAAAGTGAGCCAACCGACGAGACCGGAAAGACCGATAGCTATCCAAGTTGCATAGAGTTCAACGCCTGCATCTGGAACATTGCCTTTATTCAAGCGATCCAATACTTCGGAGAATCCAACTAAAGCGGATGCACCACCGCCAAATCCATTGAACAAGGCAACCAGTTCGGGCATCCCTGTCATTTCTACACGGATGGCGAGCCAAGCGCCTATGATGGTTCCAATAATGAGCCCGGCGACAATCAATTCTAGACCAATCAAGCCATCGGAATACAATTTGGCCATCGTAACCAACACGGCTAGCATCATCCCGTATGCTCCCAAGCGGTTTCCTTGTGGCGCCGTTCGCGGGCTAGACAACCTCTTTATTCCAAGGATAAAGAGTGCAGCGGATACCAAATATCCGATATCCCATACAACAGAATCTACCATTTCAGTCACCCCCTCTCTTTTTCTTTCCAGCAATCATCTCCAACATTCTGTTGGTAACCATGAATCCGCCGACGACGTTGATGGTCGCCATAACCAGAGCTGCGAATGCCAACCAAGCGGCAATACCGGGGTCACCGTCGTTCCAGCTGTTATTGTTCAATAGAATCAGAGCACCAACAATGGTAATCCCAGAAATCGCGTTTGCTCCGGACATCAACGGAGTATGTAGAGTTGGGGGGACCTTACTTATCAATTCAAACCCGAGGAAAATTGCCAAAACAAAAACCGTAATGCTCCCAATCAATGCTGCAAGTGTCAAACTCATCCAACCACCTCGGACAATCGGGTTTGCTTAGCATGGATTTTCCCATCCATGCAAACCAGCACACCCCCCATACCTGAGACATAGAAATCACTGCCTTCTGGAGCTCCAAACAAGATATCATCTTCTGGATCAATTACAATTTCACCATCCTTGACAAGAGATGCGACAAAGGTTGTCAAATTGTTAGAATACAACATGCTTGCAGTCGATGCCAATTGACCAGGGAGATTGGTGGTCCCAACGATGGTCACGCCATTATCTGTCGTAATAATTTCACCCGCTGAAGTTAGTTCACAATTGCCCCCAACATCCGCATTCATATCGACAACTACTGATCCTGGTTTGAAATTGGCAACCGCTGAAGCGGGGACCGTAATCGGCGCAGGGCGTCCGAAGATTCGTGCTGTCGTGACGACAACATCAGCATCTGCAGCAACTTCGCAAACTGTATCGTTTACCTTCTGAATAAACTCAGGAGTGAGAGGTTTGGCATATCCAGAATCATCTTCGAAATCATCCATTCCTTCGACCTCAATAAATCGGCCACCAACGGATTGAATCTGCTCAGCAGTTGACTTTCTAACGTCAGAAGCATAGACAATCGCACCCAAACGCTTGGCTGTGGCGATGGCTTGCAAACCCGCCACACCACTGCCCATAATCACGAACTTGGCTGGACGAACAGTGCCGGCTGAGGTGGTCATCATGGGAATTCCCTTGGGAACTTGTGCAGCACCCATCAATACTGCTTTGTAACCAGCTAGATTGTCTTGGCTTGAGTTCACATCCATCGCTTGAGCACGAGAGAGGCGGCGAGGAATCATGTCCATACTCATCAGGGTGACCTTGGCATCCATGGCTTGCCTGACCCGCTCAGGATGACGGAATGGATCAGACACACATGCGACCATTTGACCCTCCGAAAGAGCAGAAAAATCAGGCGCTCCGATGCAAATCAACATCTCGCAGGCCATCGCATCATCGCGGCCCACGATCGAGGCTCCCTTTGACTCGTACTCGGCATCCAAATGATGGGCTGAAATGCCGGCTCCAGATTCGATTAGAACCTCAAAACCTAATTTCTTTAATTTTGGAACCGAATTAGGTACGATTGCAACCCTAGTTTCTTCTTCTGGTTCCTTCAATATACCCAGTCTCATAAATGCCACACTCGTTCCAATGAGCCGTAGGCTCATGTATGTTGATGCTAGCGACAGGAATTAGATTATTGAAACAAACGGATTAGTTACCTCAAGGAAAGATTCCTGTAAAATTAGAACAAGATAAGGTACCCTAATCCAAATACTGCAATATCTGCAATCGCATGGGATATCCAACAGACCATCAAAGACCTATGCCGTAGCCACAAAATGGACCATGTCGCACCTGCAAGAAAAATCCCTAAACTCGCCACAGCATTCTGTAGAGGTGAAAAATAATAACTCAAAACAACTGTATGATGAGAAGTGAAAATCAGGGCTGAGAATAATACAGTCAGATTTTTTTTGCCGGTTAATTCGAGAAGCCTGTCTCCAATAAATTGTCTGAATACTAGTTCTTCGATGAGACTATTTATTGAAATCCAAAAAATCATTCCAAGAATGTACAAGCGTAAATCAAGTAATCCTGTAGAGCCTATTTCTTGCCGCATTAATTCAACGTCTAAAGTAGAATGAAAAAAAGCATACATCCCTAGTATAATTAAAAACATAATTATTCCAGAAATGATTGATTCTATTTTTGATACTCTGTCAAAATTACCTAACACTATACGTTGATTTTCAATTTTGTAAATCCAATAAATTGGGATAGCTATAATCCATATTTTCGCAAACAAAAAAAACAATTGGGACTGAGATTCAGAACTACTAATTGAATATGTAAATAATATAGAGAAGGTTGGCATAAGTGATACCAAAATTAACCCTAATAGGGACTTATGGCGCAACTCCATACAACCGCCAAATTAAATTCTCCAATTAGTCTTCGGGCGGCATAAGATGAATTGTCTACTCACTAAAGGCTAAGGGTTGGAATAATTT
This sequence comes from Euryarchaeota archaeon UBA106, assembly GCA_002502365.1. Classification (GTDB taxonomy): domain Archaea; phylum Thermoplasmatota; class Poseidoniia; order Poseidoniales; family Thalassarchaeaceae; genus MGIIb-O1. Next base: position 47,391 of record DAOJ01000065.1, on the reverse strand, counting down.
CGCCAACTACGGGGAAATAGTATGCAAAGGGGACAAGACCAATCGATTAAACCAATCAGAGTAGCAGTTACAGGAGCCGCAGGAAATATCGGTTATGCTTTACTATGGAGAATTGCAAGTGGAGATTGCTTTGGCAGTAATCAACCAATCATATTGCAATTACTAGAAATCCCACCAGGAATGCAACGATTAGAAGGAGTGATAATGGAATTGAAAGATTCCGCCTTCCCATTAATCCATGATATAATTGGAACTGATGATCCAGAGGTTGCTTTCAAAGATACAGAGGCAATATTCTTGGTTGGTTCACGTCCACGTACCAAGGACATGGATAGATCAGATTTAGTGGCCGCCAATGGTCCGATTTTTGTTGGTCAAGGAAGAGCAATAAATTCCGTTGCATCACGAAATGTTAAGGTCATTACAGTAGGTAATCCGTGTAACACGAATGCTCTAATTGCTTCAGCTAACGCTCCAGATATACCATCGAGACAATTTACTGCTATGACACGTCTAGACCAAAACCGAGCCGTTGGATTGATGGCGGAAAAAGCCGGAGTTACTTCATCAAGAATAAAGGATGTTTTCATTTGGGGAAATCATTCTAACACAATGTACCCCGACCCTAGGTTCGCATTGGTGGAAGATCAACATGCAACGGAAATTTTTGATCGTAATTGGCTAAATGGTGAGTTCCTAAACACAGTCGCCACAAGGGGGAAGGCAGTGATTATGGCTCGCGGTGCCTCTTCAGCCGCCTCAGCCGCTTCAGCGGCTGTTGACCACATGAGAGATTGGTGGCAAGGTTCGGATGGACGTATTGTGTCAATGGCATTGCCTTCTGAAGGTTGGTACGGTGTGCCAGAAGGGTTGGTCTACAGCTTCCCATGCAAATGTGAAGATGGAGAAATTAATGTTGTAGACAACTTAGAAATTGACGAATTTGCTCAAGGAAAAATTTCTGAGAATATCCAAGCATTATTGCAAGAAAGGGAAGCGGTAAGCGAGTTATTGTAGATAAATTTCCCAATGACTTCTCATTTGTCCGATTATTTCATTTCCTTTCTTCTTTCCGTGATTAAATATGAATGATATTTCTCATCACATTCATCTCGAACATGATGGGAAATTATTGTTAGTAGATTTGGAGGGAAATGGCCCCGTAATTCCGCAAATGGGCAGGGAAGGAAAGGGTAGTTACTCAATTAGACTACCAACTCCAGATGAAGCAGAAAGTATGGGGTTGAGTTGGAAGGTAAATAGGACTAATGAGTTTAGATTAGGACAAAAAATGCATCAAGTAATAGTCGCCACTCCTGATATACCTTGGCCTAGAGAATGGGCATGGAAAGATTCTGTAATTAGTGACAGTGAAGTAGACCCTGTGGCAAGGGAATCTGTTTATCGTACTCTACATAGAGTTGTTAGCAAGGTTGTAGTAATTAATCCCAACAATCAGGTCCTTTTAGCAAAGGTTACACGTGGTTTTTTTACAGGATGTTGGACATTACCTGGAGGCTTCGTAGATTACGGAGAACACCCTAGGAAAGGTGCGGAACGTGAAGCGTTAGAAGAGTTAGGAATCAATATTAGGATTCCCGATCCAATGGGAGAGTCTAGTGAAGGATATGGAAATATCGTTGACTCAATTGTAAGACAAGAGATTTTCACACCAGATGGTATTAGTTGGCTATCATTTACGTACAAATGTGAAGCAGATATTGCCGCTGAAAACATAGTACCAAAGGACGATGAAATAGAGGAAGCGAAATGGTTCGAAAAAGAAGAAGCTTTGTCTGTTGCAGTTTCATTATTTGATATAGAGGCTATTGAAAAATTTCTATGATTAGGCTTTGCTATCACTCGGAGAAGAAGAAATGGTGGGCCTGCCTGGATTTGAACCAGGGTCAAATGGTCCCAAACCATCTAGCATAGGCCAGACTAACCCACAGGCCCGTGAGTGTCTTGGCCACCCTAGTCGACTTTATGGAGTTCACGCTAACCATTTCCACTCTTCATTGCCCACTCTCTGGACTACTCCTTGTAATTCTGCCATACCTATAATTTGTTCAGGTGAGGGGTCCGAAATTCCTTCACATTGGAGTATATGATGCAACGAACTTAGTGTCAATATCCCTCTTTCATCAGTGGATTGTCTAAGAATGAATTGTATTGTATTTGGATTAGCATGATTTCTTGTTTTCAATTGCTTTCTTTTTTTGTCATCGAGTTTTTTATTTATTTCATCTCTAATTTCGGTTGGTAGATTTGCTTTTGCCACCGCTTCTGTAAGTTTATTTGGATCTGAAAATACCGCAGCAGTAGTAATTTGCTTTGATTCACCGCACCGAATACAGGAAGCCTTTGTGCCACGACGAGAACCAAATGATTGACCGCAAACACACCTAAGTAGAAGCCAATCGGTCTGCATGAACCTTGGTGAAAAGTCAAGGTTCAAGATATTGTTTATTATTTTCAAGCATATAATTAGAGACATAATTGCTAGAATCAACGTATCCCTAATGAAACATAATGCTTTACGGCTATACGTGAGGAATACACGGGTGATATTGAGTTGGTTGGCTTTTTTCCTACTAATTTCACTCTCCATCAACTCACTAATCTCAGAATCGGCATTGACGATTGAGGTTTGGGTATACCTTCTCTTAACACCGGCTGCGTTGGCTTTTGCATTGTCCGGAAATTCAAATTATTTATCAATACAAAAAAATGAACGAGTCGAGGTGAGCGAGGATATAGACGAAATCAATACCAAGAAAAATGCACCAGATCCTGTGGAAGACGGTTTTGACGTACCAGTATTGTAAATCTTTCAGCTTCCCCAATAGGCTTCTCGCATTGCTTGGTTGGTTTCCATACAAGCAACAACATCTGATGGTCTTTGAGGCATAGTATCTATCCCTGCTAGGTGTTTGTACATTGGCTCAATATTTGATAAATTAACTACACCCCAGCCGACTTGTGTGCATGGAGCAATTGGGGAAATCGGCAATGTACCAGAGGTTGGATCCCAAGTCGATGCACTTGGATACCATGCGGACAAGTTAAGTGCATCTCTGATGTCATCATTGGTAATAGAAAGATTAGTTCCATTTACTAACAAACCAGACCTGTCACTTGAAGCACCTGTTCTAGTATCACCTACATCATCTCTTAACATTGTCAAAATCATACTAAGTATTCCTGCAGTCCTAGGTGTAGCAAAAGAGGTTCCAGATGTTTGATGATAGCCATCAATATCATCATGATTAGGAAGTAACTGCGTCCAGTCAGCTGCTATGTCTGGATATGAACCACTCATGGTTTCTTTCTGGTCATCTTCTTCTTCGGCATAACCCGATATCCCAATCGACCAAGGAGGACCCGCAGTAGAATCTTGTACTGCTGGAGATGGAGTATTATCCGCCGCACCTGTGTGAATCTTTTTGTTTTCTACTACTGCAACCCTTGTTGAGTCCTCGATTCCGGGAACGGGGATTGAACCAATTGGTCCGAATGAAGTGGTGATAATATCCACAAGTGGCTGATTGGCTGCCGCCAAAACTGCAGCGTCACTAAACCCTTCGACAAAGAAAATTATTGCATTGGGATTGGCATCTAAAACAGCCCCAGTGACTGCAGTCCCATGGCCATCGGACGGATCATCAAGAATGGGTATATCTGTTTGATCGTCTGGTGTCGTACCAATTATCCTAGTCCCTACAAAATATACGATATCATTTGAAGTGATAATATCCCAACAATTTTCTTTGTCGGCCTCATATCTTTCCTGCCAAGTTCCTTCTTTGGTAATATTACACCATATGGTAACACCCATCCCCTCTATTATCCAATCAGGAATGGATTCATTCATGATAAAGTGATTATGATAAACATTGATTCCAGTATCAATTGGTGCGACTATACTAAATGCTTTACTGGGCTCTTCGATTTCTATGATTGAATCATCTCCTTCATCGGAACTAAGACAACCAGATAGAGAGGATGAAAGAATTACGATACTCAAAACAGTACAGGCAACCAACCTCATAATTCCTCGGGAGCGGGTATTATGTTTGAGTTTGGTGGAGTGTTGAGAATACAAAATTTTACTTCAGTCGCAATGTCTCTAGGTTTGCTGGCGCATAGGTTTGAACTCTAAATTCATCTCTAAGACCTTGCCGGAATGCGTTACAGGTTTTTGGATCACCATGATGGCAAATTATTTTCCTAGGGGTTGGATTCAACGCTTTGACATAATCCATTAACTGACGTCTATCTGAGTGGCCGCTGAAACCATCAATGGTTACTACGTTGCAAGAAATGGGAACCATAAGTGTCTGCCCCTTATCCATCAGAGGCACTTCTGCATGACCTTGTTGAAGTCTTCTTCCAAGTGTACCAGAGGCCTGATAACCTACAAAACAAAGAGTATTATTTTGTTCTGGTGCCCAGTGTTTGAAATATTCAATTATTGGCCCGCCAGTCATCATTCCTGAGGTTGCTAGAACTATACAAGGTGAAGGATCATAGAGTATAGATTCCCGTTGTTCTCGACTATCGACCTGTTTAAACCAGGGCGAATTAAACGGATTTTCTTCACCTCCTTTAAGCACCTTACTTCGTAACTCTCTGTTTAGGAAGTCTGGATGACTGGCATGTATCGCGGTTGCTTCTGCTATCATCCCATCCAGCCAAACAGTAACAGGTTGAACTTCGCCTGATTTGAATAATTGATCCAGTGCAATCATAACTTCTTGAGAACGCCCAACCGCGAATACTGGGCAGAATATTTTTCCACCGCGAGACAGAGCTAATTTAACCAAATCTTGGAGTTCTTGAGTTGCATCATTACGATTGGGTTGGAAATCTTGTGGACCTCCATATGTGGACTCAATAACTAAAGTTTCAACCTTCTGGAACCTAACTGTAGCAGCATCAAATAACCACGACCTTTCATATTTTATATCTCCAGAAAATAATAATCTGTGTTCAAAATTACCCTCGCCAATCTGCATATATACACTTGATGAACCAAGTATATGGCCTGCATTCTCCATGGTAATTTTAACGTCTGGTGCAATATCCGTTTTATCTCCCCACCTTACATCAACTACATGTTTGATACATTCTTGGATATCGGCTTTCGAATAAGGTGGCTCAGACCCTTCAGCTTGTGAAACCTTGATGTAATCCATTTGTAACAGCGTCATTAAATCTCTAGTTGGAGGAGTACAATACACCGGACCCCTGTAGCCATAGCGAAAGAGTACCGGCAGCATAGCAATATGGTCTACGTGAGCATGAGTTAGTACGATAGCATCGAGATTGTCCAAAGGTAATAATTCTGGGGCGTTGAAAAATGGTTGTACTTCATTTCTATTAATTGTAGGTTTAGCCCCACAATCAACAAGTATTCTAGATTCATTTGTGGTAACCAAATGCATAGCCCTCCCAACTTCCCTGTATGACCCTAGGGCTGTTAATCGGACCCAAGGTTCACCAGGTCTTTTTGGGCGATATATACGAGTGCCAAATTTCCTCAGAAGGGCCTTTCGTTCATCTGCTAACTCTTTCCTGTATCGGCGAATATCGTGCTGTGTTCTACTCTCAAAGGCCGGAGCACGGTCAACGGAAACTAACCAACCGATTTCATCTCTAAGATTTTTGATATGCACCCCTTTAGGACCAACTGCTGAAGCCGGATCATCGCACTCTAATGTTATTTCAGAGAGTGCTGGGTCGAGCCAGACATTTCTTACTTCTGCCTCGGCGGGAATAATTTCGTTGACCTTTTGGAGAACTGTAGCCTCATCGGATAGAATATCAGGGTGAGGTCTAACAATTACTCTTCGCTTAACATTTTTTGCAATTTTTACAGTCAATGATTGACCTGCAATTGCAAAGGCTTCTGGTTGTTTAGTGATAATTGCAATCGATCCTGCTTCGACATCAACATCATAGTCAATATTCTCAGGTACCAACTTCGATACACGTTGCTTTACTTCTGTCAGTGTTAGTCGCATAATATACACCTCATATGGGGAACTCCACACCCATCCAAAAACCCAGAAATGGGTTGTAAGGCAAATTGCCGTGGAGAATGTTCACAATTTTGAAAGAAGGTCAGTGACCTCTTTCTCTGTTAGTTGCTGATAGCCTTCTTCTTTTGTAATTACTGCTAAATCCATTCCATTACCACTTGCTGCATCTCTTTGAGCAGAGGCGAGGAGTGCCTTAGCGGCTACTTTTAGAGCTTGATTTTTGGTCATTCCATCCTTATATTGATCTTCGAGTACTCCATACATGAACGGACTTCCAGACCCGGTAGCACAGTAAACGTCCGGTATCGAGCCTCCTGCTGAGTCAATCGAATATACACTTGGGCCATCTTCATCTGTGCCCACTATCAACAACTGAACGTAGTGTGGGCGGCCGACTAGAATATTTGCAGTTAAGGTAGCTGCGCCACGAACAGTCATTGGTGTGTTGCGTTTTAGCTCATAAAGACGCAGTTCCGCTGCAAGTGTTCTGGAAAGTGATTGAGCATGTCCGACCAAACCTGCAGTAGTCAAAGCAACATTGTTTGAAATTTTGAATAATTTCTTTACACTCTTGTTGGCAATAAAGTGACCCATTGTGGCTCTGTGATCAGCACCTACTACCACACCTCCATCAAAAGTAATGCCTACTGTGCTAGTTCCGGTCTTTACCGCGTCTGCTTCTGCGTTCATGTGAATCGTCCGCACGGAGAGTTCCCTGCGGAATCAACTCAAATCCGGCCCCTTATCAATCCGACGGGAGCGTATTGAGGAATTATATCGAATCTAGTATATTTTGTTCCGTCTGATTCGAAATTAGCACTAATGTTCTAAACCAAACAGAAAATGCAAATCCTGACCGTATTAATCAAAGGGCCGATTACCTCGGCAGTATTCATGGCGAAGGTGAATAGGCAAGAACCAAAGTGGATTGAAATGCCTAGTCTGCCAAACCAGAGTACACCTATTTCTATTGACCCTGGTCAAGATTACCACGATCTAGGCGAGATTTTTCCAGATGCCCCAGTGGCCAGGGGGGTGGGTGATGTAATTGTACACCGAGCAGTACTAGATGACATTACAGGGATTCCTACAATACTAGATTGGCTTTCGGATGGAGATATTGTAATTTTAGAAATGTCCAGATTACTATCTGTGGAAACCGAACTTAGAATGGCAGTGGAAAGAATACAAAATTTCGTGGAAAGCGATATGGCAGGAGAAGTAATCAGATTAGGTACATCCAGATTATTACTTATCCCCTCTACATTTGCAATCTCCGAGAATCGGAATAATGCTTTTTGAGGTGTTAAATTGGAGAGTTTAATCAACTACCCATGTCCTATATGTTCTTCTGAAGATAGCCTTTCCCTGAATGTTCATACTTCCGAAATACCATACTTTGGAGAGCATACAGAGATGACTTTGATTTGTTCGGATTGTGGCTGGCGACACACGGATTTTATCCCTTCAGAGGGACAAAAAGCAACTTTATGCTCATTCAAAATAGATTCATTGGAGCACATGTCTATTCGAGTTGTGAGATCTTCCTCTTGCACCGTTAGAATTGTAGAATTGGGTTTAGAGGTTGAACCCGGAGATAACGCAACTGGATATATCTCCAACATAGAGGGTGTTTTGAATCGATTTTCTGATGCCATAGGGATAGTTATGAGGGGGGCTATTCGAGATGGTGAAGAAGGCATAGAACAAGTGAAATCCTGTGAAGAATTGCTAGAAAGGATTGATCGAATAAAAAATGGAAAAGAAAGTGCAGAACTTTTGTTTTTGGACCCTAATGGACACTCACAGATTCTACATAAATCAGCAAAATCTTCAGAACTTTCTGAGGAAGAAGTATCTGCTTTGGCAACGGGTCCTCAAATACCAGTTTTTGATTCCAGTGAATTTGAAAAATAAAACTCACAATGCATCTAGAGCAAGGAACTCCTCTAATCGGCCATCCCACATGTCCCTTCTTTCAGCTATGTCCTTGAGCCACTCACTGGCTCTATCAATGCAAATTTGTTTGATTTCGCCCGTCAGAAGTTTTCCAGCTTCATAGTCCCTAGCAATTTTGCTTAATTCTGAATCATCTGATTCGAAGAAGAATTGTAGATATTGGAATGCTACATCTTTAGAGCAATCTCCACCAAGTCTCCGATGTTCTTCTACCGTTGGTTGACCACCACTAAATGCTCGTTTAACCTTCTTAGTCATCTCTTCTTGGCTATCGTCCATGAAAATTGTAGTCTCAGGCTTGGAAGAGGACATCTTATCTCCAGTCATTCCGACTGCGAATCTGTGGTATGTAGAACTGGGCGGCATTAACCCCATGCCTCCCAACTCTCGCTCTAATCGTAAAACACACATTCTAACCTGAGATAAATCCGATGCTTTGGCTCCTGGAATATCCAAAGTACCATGCTTTGGATTAGAAATATAATCTGAATAACCGATAGGAGTTAGTGAATTTTTTAATCGCTCGAAAATAGATTCTCGAACTTTACGGTCAATCCTACCATTGGTCGAAGTACCAAAGAGTTCAGAGTTATCTTCCTGTATTGAAAGGGAGACTGTGAGCCCACCTGCTTTTCTCACTTTGACATTGAACCAGTTTGTTTTACCAGTAATTCCACGAGTGAGTCGTAAGTGTGGGTCCTGGTCAACTCCTACAGGAACCACGATGGGTCGTAATCCACCAAATTCTTCCAGCTGAGGATGGACGATATCTCCAACTTGTACCAGAGGAGCTTGAACATGAGCTAGGTTTGTATCGCCTTTGAAACCATAAATCGCTTCAAATTCAGACAGGTTAGTTTTACGACCCAATGTGAATGCTAATCTCTGAACCTCAGGCCTACTACTTTGAAAGTAAACATTTGTTGTATCAGGATCAAGCCCTAAAGCAGCATAATTGTGAATGTATTCCTTGATTGCTGTTTCCCGACCAGTTTCGAGGCTAGTTCCACGGGTAGCCAATGCTTCAAGGTCAGCCACTGTTACAGTAATGTCTGCACCTTGTTGTTGAAACCATCTAACCTGTTCGATAACCATTGAATGACCAAGGTGCATCCTGCCACTTGGCATCAATCCGGTTAGAACTCCAAACGGATCCTTACGCTCCATACAACCCAAAACTACGTCTAAATCTCTTTGGGCGAAAATAATACCCCTACGGTGTAACATGCTTGGGTTTGGAATCTTAGATATGTTGACGCCTTCTAGGCCAAATTGATCGCGAATTCGAGCATAATCTGTTGATTGCTCCGACGACCATGGGTCTATGCGAGAGGAGTCTTCCACGATACCTCGCAAATGCTCTCCTCAATCAAGTAATCGCTTCAAAAATGCCTCAGATAGCCAACTGGAACTAATCAATAACTTAACCGGCTTTCGGCAATCATGGCTGTGGTTCATTGCTTAGGTTGCGGGTTAGTGGGAGCTTGGGTTGCAAAACGTCTAGCTGCACTGGGACACCAAGTTCACGCCTATGACATTCAGCCCCATCGAGTAATGGGCATTGAAGGAATTACGGTACATCAAGGCGATGTTTTAGATAACCTGATGTCTATGAGCAACAATGGTCAAGTTGACATTGTTGTGAATATGTTACCCGGTGATATCGGACATATGGCAACAACCGATCTCGCTGAAAGTAGATATCGACTAGTGGATTTAAGTTTCAGTAAACATACACCTGACAGAGATAACCAAAAAGCACAGGATTACGGGGCTAGTATTCTCTGGGACGTAGGTATAGCACCCGGTTTATCCAATATGTTGTTAGCCTATGCTGATAGAGCAATTGGGCCTTTAGAGAAAGCCGAAGTTTGGGTAGGTGGAAACCCTACGGGACCGTATGGGGAATGGAAGTATATGGCTCCATTTTCCCCCATTGATGTAATTGCAGAATATACTAGGCCAGCTAGGGTTATTCGCCAAGGAGAAGAAGTCGTTCTTCCAGCCTTAACTCAGCGCCATATGGTTGATACCGGAGAGCATGGTGAAATGGAGGCTTTTCTAACAGATGGATTACGTTCTGTACTGAAATCAATTCCAGCGGTTGAGATGTCCGAATTCACCGTCCGATGGCCGGGCCATATTCAGAAATTTATCGACGAAAGAGAATCTGGTGATTTGAATGAAGACGAATTGATTTTCGAGTGGAGTTATGACCACAAGATCCCTGAATTTACTTGGATGAAGGTTAGAGCTGAGTCGAGAAATGGTGAAATTTTCGAGTGGGAAGTCGAGGACCATGGAGGAGACGATGGTCATTCTATGGCTAGAGCAACTGGAATGGTGACGGCGTGTTGTGTAGAAGCCTGGTTAGAAGATCCAGACATGTTACCTGTAGGCGTCCATGCACCAGAAACATTGGGAAATGAAACTATTTCTAAAATTATCAACGTTATGAAATTGAACAATATACGAATTGATGGGCCGGAAATATAATCTAACTTAGAAAAAACATCAGGATATGTTCTTTGGATGTTTGTAAATTAGTTAATCCCAACGTTGATTTTCGTTTTCTTTATCTCTGGCTACAACCCATTTGATTGCAATTGGAGTGGAAATTAGAATCCCGATTGCCAACACAGGGAGTCTCCAATCCATTTCCAGTGCCGCGGGACGTTCAATTAACCAAGTAAACCTAAGAGGAGATTCATGAAAATCAGAAGTCCAGTCATGTAGATTTGTAACATGATGTCCAACTACACTCACTGAGTGGTGTAAACCATTGAATGTTAACTGTGGACTATGGTTTACAGAAATATTTTCTGATTCGAAAATAAAATCTACGAACACACCTGGTTTTACTGTAACAAATGCACCACCTTCAACAGGGCGAACTCCTGTGATCAAATGCTTTTGTCCACTGGGTATAATCATCGCATTTTCTCCGTTGAATTGAATATTTATTGGCGGTTCTGACCACTCAAAGAATGCAGTTCCTGGGACAGACCAAGATGATTCTTCAAAAGTAGAAATACGATATGTTTTCATCGTTGGGTCATTGACTAAAATTCGTTCAAAAGACTCACCCGATTGCTTGTGACCAAACCATTCCCCCCAAGTTGTAAACCAAACCTCCTGAGAAGTTATCAAGGATATTGCAGATTTATCTTCACGGATGTTCACATCATGCCATCTACCAATCCAATACAAACTGACTAAACTGTCTTCTGCAGCGTTTTCTATAGCGGTTAAATTCGCTTGGCCTTTCTCAAGGCTGGTAAGTCTATTTACAACATTTAACCCATAGGTATCGCCTTCGATTCTATCTCCAATAATAGAAAAACCTGCATCTGAAAGCGAGCGGGCTACATCTTCGGTTACTGGCCCGTTTGGATGGCCGAACGAAATCGGAGGAGCACCCCAACGGGATGCGTCTGTGAAACCGCTTAGGTAATCTCTGCAACCCTGAATAACCCAAGCCTCTTCTCTCAAATCTATTCCTTCAAAACCATGACAACCAAACTCGTCTCCAAGCTCAAGTCGTTCTGGTCCAATGATGTTTTTCAGCCAATTATCATCGTCCCATTCTGCAACAACTGAAGGAGTTGAAATGGGTATGATTAAGATGCTACAAAGCACGATGCTAACCGCTCTGCGATTCACCACAATCAATCGCTGTAGGGGACTCCAAAAGAAGGCATCGGACTTCCGTAAAGAAATAATGCCTCTAAGTCTTCGACATACCATGGCCGAGTTAAGTTTGGCATCTTTGCAGAACATTTCGGACCTGACTGGCTTACAGGGTTCAGGTCACCAACAGTCAACTCCAATATTCTACAGGGGCCTAATGTACGTACTTCCACCTCTTGTAAGGTCAATCACAAACGTGAGGTACCAAGGATTGGAAAGAATTCCAAAAAACGGCCCCGCGATATTAACAGGAAACCATACATCCCATATAGATCCAATCGTCAAGATAATGGGTGCAAGAAGACCAGTTCACTATCTTGCTAAAGCAGAACACTTTGAAGATAGGAAATTTCAGAAAATAATGACTTCAACAGGTCAAATTGAAACCTATAGAGAATCAGGCGGAGGAGATGCCTTGACTAGTGCCGTTGACGTATTGTCAAGTGGAAATATAATGGGAATTTTTCCTGAAGGAACCCGCTCAAGAAATAAGCAAGCACCTTATTTATCGAGAGGGAAAACAGGAGTTGCAAGATTAGCGGCTAAGTTCCCAAATGTCCCAATTGTACCAATGGCAATAATTGGTTCTAGGGACTTTATGGCTCCGGGTTCAGCAATAATCAACCCACTTGCGAAAGTGCAAGTTAACATCGATTTTCCAATTACGTTTGCAGATTGGTTAGCCAGCTCTGAAGGAGGTAATTTCACTGACGGGGATGTTGACAATTTGGTAAAGTTAGATGAGCACGGGCAAAGATCCATCATGAAATCATTGTATCGGAAATTTACAGACCAACTAATGGAGAATCTAAGAGAATTAGGGGCTCCATGATACAGATTTAACGATCAGAATCGGAGTAACGAGTGCCGCATCCTTCATGGACTTGAGATGGCGTCCGATGCTAGTAACCATGGAGCAATACCTAGCATTCCTCGAACGAATACTCGATGAGGGAGTAGAAAAATCAGACCGTACAGGCACAGGTACAATCTCTGTTTTTGGGCATCAAATGAGGTTTGACCTTACTGAATCTTTTCCAGCGGTTACCACAAAAAAGCTCCACTGGCCTAGTATCATCCATGAACTGTTGTGGTTTTTATCTGGAGATACTAACGTTGCCTATCTACAGGAAAATAATGTCCGTATATGGAACGAATGGGCAGACGAGGATGGTGACCTTGGACCTGTTTATGGAAAACAATGGAGAAAATGGGAGACTAATGATGGCAGGGTCGTTGACCAAATTGAAAACGCCATTGAAATGATCAAACAGAACCCGAATTCACGAAGAATAATTGTTTCAGCTTGGAATGTTGGTGAATTGGAAGACATGGCGCTAATGCCTTGCCATGCTTTTTTCCAATTCTATGTCAACGAAGGAAAATTGTCCTGTCAATTATACCAAAGAAGTGCTGATGCTTTTCTTGGAGTCCCATTCAATATTTCATCATACAGCCTGCTGACCTGTATGATGGCTCAAGTATGCGGTTTGCAACCAGGAGAATTTGTCTGGACTGGGGGAGATTGTCATTTGTACCTAAATCACTTAGAACAAGCCAAGGAACAAATTTCTAGGAAACCACTTCCATTGCCTAAACTCAAGTTAGATGAGACTATCTCAGAAATTGATGAGTTTACTGCTGAAAGTATTGAAATTCTCAATTATGAGCATCACCCACACATCTCTGCACCTATATCAGTTTGAGGAATAAATATGCGAATGGCAATGATTGTGGCGATGGATGAAGATGGCTGTATAGGAAGAGGAGAAGGCCTTCCATGGCGTCTGGCTTCTGATATGGCTCGATTCAAACAATTGACTGAAGGAGATGGATTTAACGCTGTAATAATGGGAAGAAAAACTTGGGATTCACTCCCCGAAGCGTATAGGCCATTACCTGAGAGATTGAACATCGTCATGTCAAGAGACACCGGATGGGAAGCAGATGGAGCAGAAACTGCTCTATATATCGGTCGAGCAATAGAAATCGCCTATGCAGATGGTTGCGATGAATGCTGGATTATTGGCGGGGCTCAGATTTACCAAATGTTCCTTGATCGAGTAGAAGAAATTCATCTTACAACCGTCAAAACCACAGAGAGTGGTGAAGTAAAATTCCCCTACTGGAATAGGTCTGAATGGTCTGAGGAAGTTATCGAAAAATTGCAATTAGACTCCAACAATGAATACGACACTACATATTCCATCTGGACTAGGCGATGATATGAATTCACGCGACTTGTTCGCAATTATCGGTGGTTCGTTTTTTGTATATGTCGGAATTTTGCATTTCACAGATACTGAATGGTTCGAGCCAATTGTACCACCATTCCTTGGTTCTGCTAAATTTTGGGTAATACTTAGTGGAATTGTAGAGATTGTTGTAGGAACTTTACTCATAATCCCCTCATTAAGAGGAATTGGTGGTTTTGCAAGTGCTGCTATGTTGGTTTGGCTATATCCTGCAAATCTATACATGTGGATATTTTCAGTCGAACTGGGCGATGGTGAATCATTAACGGAATTAGGAAATTTAGTGAGACTAACATTGCAATTAGCGGGAATATGGGTTAGTTTGTGGATAGCAGAATATACTATGGAAAAGAGAACAAAAACTTTTCATTAAGGATATAATCATGGTTCAGTTGGCTGCGGATTCTGAATTATTAGCCATGTTGTTTTATGCTAAATATTGCCGAAATGTTTGACATCATCCAAAATGAAGCAGCCCCCAATTGTAACCAATCACCAGGGCCTTCAATTTCGTATACGAATACACTGATAATCCAGCATAGACTTGCAAGGGTTTGTCCAAGCCATTCAATACTCAGAATTTTTCCTATTCGAGTTTCATTTCCCTTCAACATGTCAAACACTCCTGTCCGCAACAGGATAAATCGTCTAAATACATCCCCCAACCCCTGTAAGCCTCAACGAATTCATCGGTATCAATATCTAGGGACGATGCAATTGCTTGTGCGACGATTGCAAACCGTTGTCTATATTTGAAAATGAAACAAAAAATATGACCGTCATGACGAACTGATGGACCACAGAGGTACATACCAGGAACTATAGTTGATTCGTCACTATCATTCAGTAGGGGGAATCCATCTTCTCTTTCATCGAATAAATTTGACACGAATTTGTGACTTCCGTCGAATCCGCCTGCGAATAGAGGCTTAGAATCAGAACTGAAGACTTGCCCATCTTGAGTTCTGACTTCGTATGTTCCATCTAATATATTGACTGATTTTACCTGAGTCTGCGGGTTTAATCTAACATTATTTTCAAAATTGGAATTTCTCATTCGTTCGAATGAAAAGGTAGACAAAGTAATACTTGGATCTGAACTTTCTTCGTCCCATGGGCTGTTAATGTCGAATAATACCACCTTTTTACCATTATTAGCAAGATGATATGCAGCATCTATTCCACTTTCGTATCCCCCGATAATTAGAAAATTGTCCCCTTGTAAATCTGCATATCTCGAAACTGTTGCCGTATGCCTACATAATTCAACACCTTCAAATCCATCCAAAAGTGGATATTGATATTCCCCTGCAGCCCAAATTACATTCTTCGCCAGCAAGTTACTGTCACCAATATTTAGATGAAATAAACCGTCGATTTTCTCTATAGAATCTACATTTGTATTTTCTAAAATTGGGAGCTCAAAATATTCAGCTATATCCTGTAAGTGTTCGGCGTATTCTTTACCAGTAGGGTGCTCAACCTTCATGCTAAATGCGGGAGATATCCCGATTGCAATCGAATTTAGATCTAGCATTCCAATAGAATTACTGGGAAATGAGGGCGTAATGAATCGAGTCTCTTCTGGCCATGAAGAAAAAGAGGAACCTACTGTATCTCTATCAACAATCAGGAAGTTCTCAATTCCTGCATGAGCAATAGCAATTCCAACACCGATTCCCGCTGCACCTGCTCCGACGATAATTACATCATAAGTTTCAGAGTCGACTTTTGGATTCGATTCTTCATCATCTTGAGCGGTTTGTATGTCCAACGCCATAGTTGACCCGACATTATTAACAATTTAAAAAAATCTAATAAAATTGAGTACGAGATTTATTATGACAGGTGTAGAATTTTATCCAAATTCATTCTCCGTCGTATTCTGTTACTCTAATTCCCAAGTTTCCTCTTCTGGCTTTTCTTTGCATTATTTTGTCCATTTTGGTATGGAATTCGGATTCCAAATCAATGTGCATTGCAAGAGAGTGGCCAAGAATCAAAATCAACAAATCTGCTAGTTCTTCGGAGGCTTCTTCCTTAGGCTTTCCTTTGGTGATTGCCGCTGCAAACTCACCTAATTCCTCAACGGTTAGGGCCACACGGTAACCCATATCATGACCATTATTCTCAGGGTTGGCGAAATCGTGTTTACTATGGAAAGCGGCAACCCTAGCCATCATGGTAGACCAAGAGCCATCGGGCTTAGAATTCCAATCAATTTCCTTCCAATCATCTACACTCAGGAGCCTTTCCATAGAGCGCCCAGATGTTGGAGAACCATCAAATTGTCTAATCCCCTAGAACCTTCCACCTGGTGGAGATTTAGGGTACTCATCCCCCTGAGGAAGAAGATATACAAGACCAATAAGCGACATTACAATTGATGAAAATAATATTAGAGAAAATTTGGTTAATCGAGAATTTGCTTCATTTTCCAATTCCTGACAGATTTCCGCGTTTGGCTGAGGATTATTATGAGGCAGACATTCTTTCTCGTAAGCTTTGTCTGCTTGGTCCCAATAATCCATACGATCAATAGAATATGCGAATAGAATTATTGCTATTACAAGAAGGGCTAAACCTATCCTTTGGTCACGCAAATTTAACCCTCAATAATTATCTAATAATGCAATAATACAATCTTTCACCCTAGCTCTTAGAGTTGCAGCCATTGCATCAACGGCATGGTGATCTATTTCCGCAGACGGGTCGCCGGGTGTCCTTCCGGCAGCCCAATTTGAAGAGCAAGAAATTGCCACATGTGGGATACCGGTTTCTGCGATTAGTCGCGATTCAGGGCCAAGTGTCATTCCGACAACATCGGCCCCTAACCTGACAAGTGCATCAATTTCTGATGGTGATTCGAATTGGGGGCCTACACACTGTGCAACAATAATTCCGATTGGTGTATTTTCTTGACTATTGGAAAGTGAATTGGAACAAATTAAACTTGCATTTGTGTCAAAAATCGAGGTTCTGTCTGCATGAATCGCATCATCGTCATGAAATGTCCAAGGCCTAACAGCCAGATCGAGTACATCTCCTGCTACACCAATATTCCCTGGAGGCAATTCTTCTATCATTGAACCAACAGAATTTACACTTAAAATTAAATTTGGAGTAAATGATTTGGCTGCATGAATATTTGCCCTGTGTTCAATTTCATGAGGCGGAGTTCTTTCATCACCCTCACAATGATGTCTATCGATTAGTAAAATTGAATGCTTTTTTGTTTTAATTACAATACATGGAACTTGACCCCATTTTGAATCTACACGGATGGTGTTTTGAGTCCCTCCAAAATCTAATAATTCATCAGCGAGTGCAGACATTCCAGTCCCACTTACCACCGCTAATCTTGCCAAACTAACCAACCCTCTGATGATGAAATGGGCTTCCTGCCCACTTTATCATTACTCTTGCAGTCGAGCAATTAAGTCTGCTTTCTTACCAGAAACTGGTTTTCCAGCTTCCTTGAGTAATTGCTTTAATTCGGCTACGGTCATAGAGTCGTAATCTTGCTCTGTGTTATCATTAGTCTCTGGAATGTCGATTGAATCTTCATTATTTCCGGAATCATCACCCTCTGCCTCGGATTCTACATCCTCACTAACATTCGACTCATCAACTTCTGATAGTTCTGCTGAAGCCTCTGCAGCAGCCAATACGTCTACTTCTTCAACTTCAGCTGCTGCCGCGGCTGCCTTTTCTTCGGCATGAATTTCGTCCAATGTAGGACCATCTTCCACTATTACTCCACTCTGAAGTAATTGACTTCGACGAATCATTACTGTCCTTACAGGACTGACCTTGGAAACTGATTCCTTGATTGCATCCTCCATTGTGCCATCTAGTACAGCTTTTTGTAATTGAATCCAAGTGGAACTTGCACCCATGGTTAGGATTGTATCACGTGCATTGGCTCTCATAGCGGACTTTTGGCTGGACTTAACTCTTGATCGAGAAATAAGTAAAGGCTTGAATCTGACATAATAACCATCCTCGGTAACAACATCAACAGTATCATCTACCTTACCTCGATGACGGCGAATTTGACGGCGAATATGGTCTTTCAAAACATTGTGACCTATGAATTCGGTTAGTGCGTCTCCACCTAGTGCTTCCGTGATCCTGAAAATCACCTGTACGTGCATCTTTGAGAAGTCACCATCTAGTTCATTCTGCATTATATCGTAGGTGCGGCCAATCAACTGCTCAGGCTCTTCTGCAAGGGTTTCCCCAATGACTCTGAATGACCAAGGATTACGAGGTGCTCGAATTGTGTACCAGCGCTTTGCCTTCCACTTGTCTCTCTGTTTGCGTGCCGCTGCCCTTGCTTTTGCGCCCTTTGCCATGAGAAACACCTCGTATCGGGGGCTACCCCGTTTGCAAACCGGCCGACCTACATCCAGTATTTGAATGAAAGCCCCTATACTCTAACTTTCCAAATGCCGAAAGGGAGTTCTTCAAGGGCTGCCTATGCTTGGAGGTAATGATGGCATTCCACAGCGTATCTTGGAGGATACATTGTAGTTGTGTTGATGACATAGATCTAATTGAGCAAGCAATGAAGCATCTTTCCGACACAAAATCGGAAATAATTAGAGAGAAAAGTAAGTCGTATCACGGAGCACCTCAGGTTATTTTGGAAATGAAAATCAGTAATAAGAAATCGGCCAAATTGAGTTTTTTAAAATTAGGCGAGGACGTCTTGGAGGAAATTGTCAGCAATGGACTCAAATCTCAAATTGATGATGACAAAGTTTTGCATGTCCGGCTTTCTTTATCTGCCATGGTCTCAGGAGAATACAGACTAGCAAAAGGCCCTGAAAGGAAAAATGCTGTAAAAGGTCGATTCAAAATTGAATCGTATCCGGGCCAGAAACCAAGCGAAATAATTACGGCTCTACTAGAAACTGCCAGCTCTGAATAAACTCATCTTTGAGAGAGTTTTACTACAAATGCTGACAAGGATTCTTATGCTAAATCCCCCACCGAGGTTTGAGTGATAAGATGACCCACGTAGTTACAAGCGCATGTGTTGGACACAAGTATCAGGATTGTGTGGCAGTTTGTCCAGTCGAGGCTTTCAAAGAAGCAGACACATATTTGGTCATCGACCCTGATGAATGCATTGATTGTGCTGCCTGTGTTGCGGAATGCCCAGTCGAAGCGATTTTTGCCGATACTGATGTTCCCGAAGAAGAAATGGAATGGATCGAGAGGAATGAGAATGAAAGCCTCGAGCTGGAAATTGCCACGGGTGATTCGCCCGTTCTCGCTGATTGAAGTTTAGCCGCTGCTGGGCTTAGACATATATTGATGAGTGATTACTCTCAGGCATATATATGACTCAACGAGTTGACCTGTCAGGAATGCGTCACGGCACAGAGTTGCTGAAGAGAGGCTTCGCCAAAATGCAAGAAGGCGGAGTCATAATGGACGTCGTTAACGCAGAGGAAGCACACATTGCCGAAGACGCAGGAGCGGTTTCCGTAATGGCGTTAGAGAGAGTGCCTGCCGATATACGAGCAAGCGGCGGGGTTGCCCGAATGAGTCACCCTGATATGATTAAAGAAATTATAGAAACCACTTCAATACCTGTCATGGCAAAAGCGAGGATAGGCCATGATGAAGAAGCCAGAGTCTTGGAAGCATTAGGGGCAGATATGATTGATGAATCTGAAGTATTAACTCCTGCTGATCCTTTTTTCCACATTGCTAAGAATAACTTCACAGTTCCTTTCGTTTGCGGCTGCACAAATTTAGGTGAAGCGGTAAGAAGGGTAGCCGAAGGTGCCGCGATGATGCGAACAAAAGGCGAAGCTGGAACTGGGAATGTCGTCAGTGCAGTGCAACATGCAAGATTAGTTGCTGACGAAATCGCTCACGCTCAATCAGTTGGCAAAGATGGAAGAGAGGAAATGGTTGATACGATTATGGAAGGATTTCATCGAATCAAGAAAGTCTCATCTTTCAATCTAGAGACAGCAGATACACCCTTCGGAACTATAGAAGAACTAAGGTTAGAAGTATCGGCAGTTCTCGAAGATGTTTCTAGGCTTGGTAGAATACCCGTAGTCACATTCTCAGCAGGAGGAATTTCAACACCTGCGGATGCAGCATTGATGATGAAACATGGAATGGATGGTATTTTCGTTGGCTCAGGGATTTTCAAGAGTTCTGATCCTGTGCAAACAGCGGAAGCAATTGTTCTAGCGACTCACCACTTTGAAGACCCATCGATTGTTGCAGAAGCAAGTGCAATGATAGGAGAACCTATGCCTGGTTTAGAAATTGAAACCTTGGATGTACGTTTAGAAGAGAGAGGCTGGTAATCTCAAACCTTTCCTCTAGTGGTGCCTAACTTTCTCTTTTTGGTTTTCTTAACCTTACCTTCTGAAGTGACTGGTTCTTTTTCCATTCCGGTTCCGCCCAATGTAAGCGACCCGCTCTGCAACAACATTTCTTCTAAGGAGCCTGCTAATTCTTCACTTTCAGAAGGAGACCTAATTGCATCCCTTACGGACTGATTATGATCTTTAATCGTCTTTTCACGTTCTTCGCGTGCGGCTTTGATTGAATCTCGAATTTCATTAACTTGATCTAAAAGCACCTTCATTTCGGTATGAACCTCATCGGCTGATTTTCGGGCCTCGAGGAAAGCGTTGTGAAGTCTATCACCTTCGGCTCTCAAGAAATCTCTCTCTTCAAAGAGAGGTTTAATTTCCTCCCACACTTCATCTGCCTGTTTATGGCAATCTACCATTGATTGGTGTTCAGAATCTGCTTCAGCCTTGAGTCGTGTTATGGATTCATCCATATCTCCAAGGTCAATCGTTATCGCTTGGTGTTGCTTTACCGCTGGCAGAAGTTCATTTCGCTTACCAATTAATTTTTTTAATTCTTTGAGGAGTTTATTTTCATCCTCTAATTTTAATCGACCATCTGTTTCTAATCGTCTTTCGATTCTTTCTATTTGACCTTCCGTTTCAGACAATTCAATAACAATTGATTTTGAACCTCTTTCTTCATCTCTTCGACCACGCTTTTTGGAGATTAATTCACGGATATGGCCTTGGATTTCATCTCGCTTGGCCTTGTGAATAAGTGCTTTATCTCTTATCTCCTTTTGTTGTAACTTCAATTCATCGATTGATTCTCTGATTACCTTGGCTTGCTCTTGGACAGCATTCCTTGAATCAGCAGCTCTACGTGCATTTTCATTGTGACTGTTACGATTATCTCTCATACGTCGGAGTTTTGTCTCCATTGCATGCAGACGACTCCTAAGGTCATCGTCTGGGTTGGTAACCTCTTCAGACACGGGCCGGCCACAGGTGTTTGCTTCTTGAATGGACCTGATGAAAAGTCACAGGCCAAGTACTGAACCAACAAATGGTAATATTGGCGACAAGATGGCAATTATAGCCCCTAATATGAAGAGTGCGCCCGTTGTCATTCTTAGACGTGTAAACAAATCATTTCGGATTTGGACTGTTAATACTCTACCCGCAATTAAATTCCCTTGCAAATCTTCAAGCCGGATTGTAACGGTAGATTCCCCTGTTCCGGATGGAAGTAAACTCTGCCAAATTATTCTGGTAGAATTAAGTAAATTAGGTAAATTTTCTGTGAGTTTAGGGGAAATAATGCCATCAAATGAAATCGATTTATGAGGGTCGACCTTGAGTCTATATTCGCATTCATTAGGTCTAAAGTCTGGAGTTTGAACCCTTAAAACTAGATCTTGAACCTCATTAGTTTGATTAAGAATAAATGCAAATAAGTTTGCAGGGCCAACTACTAAATTCTCCATATCCACATCAAACCAAACATCGTCTATTCTACCGGTTTGATGCCTCATATGTAACCTGTCATGGAGGCGGAAAAATGGGGCACAATCTATCATAGCTCTCGATAAAAGGCGGTCCCAAGTCTCCTGACCTAATTCTGGGTGGTCGAAAAATCTGTCAATCGAACCCGTATCAATCATTTCGGAAAGTGCGGCTCTGAATTCCTTTTCATCAATTAATGACCTTCTCCTTAGATGTAGAAGATGTAGAAGAGTTTCTTGCATCTGAGTCATTGAAAAACCAGGATTAACTTCGTTTTCGACTGTGCGGAGGTATTCAGAGATCCTAACTGCCAACAATGGGTCAATATGGGCCTTAATTACATCTGAAAAAGGTCTTGTCAATAATGCCGGGTGTATAGGAGGCGAGAAAGCATTCAGCATGCCCCAGGGTTCGTTGGCATTGAATCGAGAATTATTCGATACAAGGAAGGTTCCATGACCTGCGAGCACAGAGCCTGTTGAGAGAGCCACAAGCCTTGGGGACAAATCACCATCAGGTGCTAACCATAAGGCAATAGCAAGGAAAATTATTGCAAATAGTAGGAAAGTTATCGTTGCACCTAATTGTCTCCTAGAGCCATTAATCGTTGCACGCATTTCGGCATAACCGTGTGAACTTTTGAATGTTAATCCAGCTGTTGTAAGAGCCTCAGCTTCGTGTTGAAAAATCATTTTTGTGACACTTAGTAGACGGAATAGCAGAATTAACAAAGCCATGTTTGCTACTAAAATAAATAACGATAGGAAATGTATCCCTAAGTGCATTTCGACTGGTGCGACTTCCTGCATATGTTCGATCCACCATTCTGGTGTAGTGTTTCTGTAAGAGTGTGCAAGACCAAAATTAACGATTACAATTAACGGTAAAAACAAAACAAAACGAATCCCACCACTTACTAGTAGTCGGTCTATCCGGAGGAGGGTTTTTTCCTGGCTTCTCAAACTATGAATTTTAGAGGATTTGATTTGGGCAGTTTCTACTATTCCTAATTGCGATTCATGATTATGTGGGCTTTGTTCTTCTAGATTGGACTCTTCCTCTGCAGGTAAATCTGTTAAAGAGTTTAGAGCTTTCTCTAAACTATAAGTGTCATCATCTTCCATGATTCAGCCTCCTAATCTGACTAAAATTTTCTTGGATAAACTATCGGAAAGAGAAATTTGTTTTGTATCAATATACAAATCATCATCTGTTTTTGAAACGAAATTACCAATTCCAAAATTTAGATTATCCAAAGTCTTCGAATCTTGTCCTGAAAGAGCAATGAACTCTATTTCTCCAGTGCTTCCATTAGGCATATTCGATATTGGCAAAAGAGGGGTTTGAATATTAGTTTCAAAGTGTCTAGCTACTTGTGGAATACGTTCTCCTGATTTGGTTTCCTCAGGATAGCCCAAGAGGGAATCTATCGCCGCTTCTAACTCATTATTTATCGCATGTTCCATTTCGCAAGCGATTGCATGAATATCACCTTGAAACCCAATTACATCTGTCAATAGCATTTCAATTAGTAATTGACGTCGTTTAATTTTGCCAGCAATGGAGAATCCTTCAGTTGTAAGGCGAGAACCCTTGTATGGAATGTAAGTCACCAAATCCCTATTTGCTAAACGTTGAATCATTTCTGTGGTTGATGCTGCACTTACACCCATCATCTCTGCTAAATTAGAGGTCTTGACGATGGCTGAAGGGTGTTTAGTGTGTATCTCAAACATTCGTTTGAGGTACATTTCTTCAAACTCACTCAACTCAGTCAGGAACTCACCTCTCAATTAATTGCCACTAGTCACCTACTTCGGCTAGGAATTCTGAACGACAAGCAGGGCACCTTGCCTTTACCGGTCTCCTTTCAAGAGGAACTTTGAGCGTTTGGTCACAACTAGGACAGGATAACATATCAGTAGCAGACATTGCAATTAAATCATTAGATACAGCTGAATTATTTTCGATCGATTCCCGCTCTGAAGGGGAGGCATTTTGAGATTTATCCTCATCATTTGTGGGTATTGCTTCGACTGTAAACCTCGATGTGCATGCAGGGCATTTGACTGCTCCTGAATGAGAATACGGGATATTCAATCGCTGATCGCACTCCGGACAGTTGACCTCTCTTTTTTCAGCGGTTCTTGTTTTCTTCTTCTCCCCTCGGGAGACGCGCAATTGATTAAATCTTGATTTACCAGTGTCCTCTACGTTTTCAGAAACTGTCCGGTATAACACTAAAATGAAGATTACAATTACCAAGCCGGAGATAGTTCCGTAAATTGACGCCATCAAATCAAAAGGCAATTCGGCGTCTTCGTTGGGATCAGAAAACGTTTCAATTTCTAGCAGTTTGCTTTTTGTCTGACCACTAGTAATCCAAATAATTTCTACTTCGACTACCTTCGAATCAGGCCAGTTATTTATCGAAAAATCACCATTGAAAACACCACCAGAATTAACCGATTCTACAGTGACAGAATCAAGTATCATTCTGTCAGAATTTCTCACTACCCTCGCCTCACCCATTAGCGTAGGAGTATTTCCGTTATTTGTTAAACTAAATGGAAGTTGTAAACTCCCTCCTACTATCGGTGCACTTGGATTTGGAACACCTGCAATTACTTCCAAATCCAACAAAGGCGGCACTAATGTAGTTTGAATTTCTATGTCATTAGTGGCTAACCAAGATATTGGAGTCACTCTGATAATCAAAGAGTCAGCAGATGGATTTCCAAGTGGAAGTGTTAAATCTCTTTTTCCAGGATCCATCATGAATTGGAAAGTTTGTAGTGTAGATTCTATGGCCTGATCAACTATAGAAATCTCTATCTCTACGGTTCGAGATCGACCTTGGCTAAGATAAAGAGATACTTCTGAATTTAATCCATTTTCTAAATCCCAATCCGTAGAGTCAATTACAAGTTCCAATGATTGAGAATCTAGAACCTCTATTGTGGTACTTCCGTTTAATTCACGGGCAACCCCTCCGCTATTGGAGACTACACTCCAATCTAAATTCAAGGAGCCGACTGATGAAGGCAGGAAAGAGGTAGAGACTTCTCTACTTGACCCAGGATTGATTTCTACCCCTGCTCCTTGAATAGGACTTAGGTTGCCTTGAATAATTTGAAGACTGACTATTTGAGGTGAGTTACCTTGGTTATGGACTAAAATTGAGGCGGTTAACGTATCTCCCTTGTGAACAGGCTCACCTGTTATTGCTATCTCAGGTGAGCCTGCAGCTGTGAGATTAATCGGATTTGGTTCCACTTCCAAAGTTAGACTCTTATTTTGACCAGAAGATTCTATGCCGAATGTAAGAAGCAAGACTCCCTCAGAAAGAGGTCCAAAGGAGAAATTAACCAAAACAACATCTTGTGACCCCTCAAGGAAACCCGTCAATTCGGGAGAGGACTGGCCTTGAATCCCCATTATGAACCACCACTCATCATGGCCGGCAGTTGTATCTGTATTATCGATTTCAATTGAGATAAGGATGTAATCTCCAGCATATGCAGAATCGTTTCCAGATGGCTCTGATGTAGATGCATCGATTAGAGTGGTATCCCAATCCAATGGGTTTTCTATTGTAAATCGTTCCTCTGCACTGACATTAATCGAAAATAGCGTCACTAGAATTATTGATGCTACCAATACAAACATGCTGCTTCGACTAAGGCTTGCCTGCATTGGCGAGAAGTCGGAGCAGGTCTACCTATCAAGGAAACCCCAAAAATAGGTCACGTAGTGACCTTTATGGCAGATTCTAATTTGCGCCGCATGCATATGGACTCTGAGGCTCTCTTGGCAGTAACGCCCGATCAGTTAGCGCAGGCCTTGTTGAACCGAAGGATGTTGTTGAATGACCAGTTGCCTACAGTAATCAGAACCTTGGAGGCTGAGGAACAGAATTTAACACCAAAGGTATCTCGATCTGTTGAAACACACAAGAGAGCTAACGAATTAGTAGCCCAATTAAAGGATGAAAGAGATCAAGCGCAAATTAAAGCAAGAGATTTAATTCCCAAAGTCAAAGGGCATCGAGATGTTTTGGTAGAATCTGGCGGGATGGTTAATCTTGATCCTGATTGGAAAAAAGAAAAATTATTCGAAGAATTAGAGGATATTGAAGAGCAAATTCAGACCTCTGCCTTGGACCATAAGGCCGAAAGGAAGATGATTGATCGTAGGAAAAAATTGATCGAGCAAAATGAAAAATGGCTCCGAGAAAGAAGGGATTCGAATCCTGAAATGGCCGAATATATTGACTCTAGAAGAGAAGTTTCTCATTTATTTTCCATTGCAAATAGGGCTCATAAAAATATGATTAAAGCCGTTGAAAAGGCACAGCCTTTGCACGACAAAAAGGTAGCACTACAATCTGAGCTTCGAGAATTGAGAAGACAATTGGATAGAGCAAAGGAATTACTTTCCCAATCTGATTATGCGATAGAACATTGGGGCCGTAGATTATCCGATGGCTATAGTGAATTAGGAGTAGGTTACCCAGACCTGCTTAAGGATATGAAAAGAGTGAAACAGGGAGGCGATTCCAGTTTCGCTCGAAGAAAAACAAATAACGCTTCAACCAAGAATATAAAGTCAAAACAATCTAAGTCGTCGAATCCAGGGGCTGAAGAAGAATGAGTGACGGACTTTTTGATGACCTTGAGGCATTACCTCATGTCGAAATCGATGAAAAGTCCAAACAATTGGAGAGAGATTTACGCTCTCTTGATGATGAATTTAATTCCCTAAAACAAGAGCGACGCTCCCAGGTTGAAATTGTCAAATCATTAAGATCGGCTGTTGGTGGTATAGAAGAAGCGGATGGGGAAAGACGTAATTTATTGAGAGAGTTTCACGAAATTAAGAAAAAAGCCGACAAAGAAAGGCAATTACGAGATAAGGTCAATATTTCCATCCCACCACCTGCTTCTGTCTTGGAAGAATGGATGGCTGACACATATTCTAAGTTAACAACAATCGATAACGACCTTACGGCAGTTCCAACGATCAATAGAGAATTGGAATCATTTAGAAGATTCTTTGAGTTACAAGCCGCAGTTGTTCGCAAGAGAGAAGCAGAGCAGGCCCACACTAGATATGTGACACAAATAGAGAAATTACGAAAGGTTACCACTGATTTAGATTCAACGAAAAAGACAAAACAAAATGCAGAAGAATCTGTGACTGACGGAACTGAATTAGATTCAAACAAAATCACTAGGAAGGAAATTAGGAGGATGAGTAAGGAAATTAGTGGTATCGATAAACGCCTAGATGTCATTAAATCTGAACGAAGGAAACTACGCAAAGAATCAGGAAGAATTCGTTCATATCTAAAAATTACATCCCAACAAGGAAAGAAAATACGGCTCACAGATGTAAAAAATAGAGCTAGTACAGGGGGCGCCTTAAACACTAATGAATTGTCTGCACTACTGGAATCTGGTGGGCTTACTGAAATTACAGAAAATTCGAATAAGTCGAATGATGAAAATAATTCCTCACAAAAAAGAGCAAGAGGCCGGAAAAAGGGTATGCGTAAACTTGGTGTTACCCGTGGAGGGCCAAGGAAAGGGAATTCTGCAACCCGAAGAGAGTGAGATTATTCTTTACCAAATGCCCTTATATGCAAACCATAGGACGAAATATTGAGAGGTTGATTCAATGAAGATGGAAAGCGAGGAAATTCGCGGCATTTTACAACCTCTTTGTGATGATGTACAAGAACAAATATCCTACAATCGAGAAGAGAGAGACCAATGGAATTCTAAGGTCCGCAAATTATTAGATGAGAGAAATGAATTAAATCGTCAAGTAAAGGAATTGATTACCGAAGTTCAAAATCAAAAGTCACTTAGAGATGAAGCAAATCAAACCGTTCGCGAGTTAAAGGACTTGAGAGCGGAAAGAACTGAAACTCTGAGAGAAATTAGAACCGTTTTCAGAGAAAAAATCGCTGAAAACGGTGCTAAAGATGAAAGAGAACAGAAATTGGACAGAACAAGATCTCCAGGTAGAATCAGAACTGAAATAGAAAGATTGGAAAGACAGTATAACGAAGGTCGATTCCTTGGAAAAAAGGAACGTGAATTTGTATCCAAAATGAAGAAATTACACCAAGAATTAAGGGAAGCAAAGGAAAAAAAATCAGATGGTGGGATTAGAGAATTAAAAATTCAACTTCGGGATGCGGAAAAGAAACAAGAAGATGCACACAAGAAGGTGAAAAGAGCAGTTGTGGGTGCACAAGAAGCCCATGACCTGATGGCGGAGTTATCTGAAGAAGTCGATAGACTTCGAGAAAAGGCAAATTCTGCCCAGTCGGGGGTAACAAGAGCTAAGAGGGAGGCAGATTCACTACACGGCAGATACATCGTTTCTCTTCGTTGCATACATTCTATGCAGGATTTGCTAAAGGCTATTGAAGCTAGAGAAGGAGGTTCCACTGAAGAAGAAGAACAAGTGGAAGTTGCAGACCTAATGACCAGATTGATGTCTGGAGACACCCTTTCAACAGACGAAATTATGGCGCTTCAAAGAAACTGAGATCATATGTTCTTCCATTCCTTGAATGGAGTATCTCCTTTCTTCCATCATAATCTAAAATCCAGCCCGGTATGGCTGCGGGTAAACATTCTAGATGAGCACCTTCTGAATCGAATGACCATCTTTCTAACATTGTGCTTGTAACGGATGTCCCCTCTGAGGTTTGTTGTTTTCTTTGCTTTCGTGTTTCCAGAATTCCAACTAGCATCACTCTTAGGTCTGATTCTGAAAGAAGTTTGTTTTCTTGCGAATTGATTATTCTAAGGTTTAGTGGATTTTGTAGACCATTCTCTGAATTATACATCTCTAAACGATCGGCCCAAGGGTCTTCTAGAACTCTCCATTCACCCTCTTCCCTATCCCCATCAGGGCTAACTAAGGCTCCAACGATATTCCAAATCCTTGCTTGTAAAAGAATAGGTTTCGCATCAAGATATTCAATCCCTCTTTGAATACTCCATTCGTCAAGATTGATTTTGGCTTGTAAAACAATGAGGTTTTCTGCGGAAGCAGATTTTTCTTCATCTTCAGGGGTTATTTCTGTAGAAGGAAAAAGAGCTGCATGGGCTGTGAGTTCACCACTCAAGACCGCCTCACCAATCCATTGACTGAGTTTTTTAGGACTCCAAAGTTCAATTTTTAACTCTGAATACAATAGTTTACTCGCTTGCTCTTGAAACTCCCTTTCACTCAATACCCAATGTGCACCTTTAGGCACATCCACTAACCATCTCTCAGCTTCTGCTACACTAACTGGAAGAATACCTTTGGAAATATGCCAAACGTAGACAGAAGAGGAGTTATCAGACTGTAATTCGGGTATTTTTTCAGCTATGCCTAAGCAACGGAATCCAAATGATTCGGTTACACTCTCAGCCTTGGATAGTTCGACGCCACGGAGTTTGAGTAAATCCCCGATGGCATCATCCATGGTGTCTGACAGTCATCCATATCTTGAAAGGAATCCCTGATATTACCTGACCGAGATGCAAAATAGAAGTCATTTGATGTTGCCATCAAATGTTTCCGTTCAGTGTTAGTAAATCAGATTGACCTGGGTCTACAACACATAATGCGCTCACTGGGAAGGGTTTTGCACAAGCAGCGCCTAACTGCCGATTGACCATTGAGACTCTGTGTACTGTAATATCGGGATGGCTGGTCGTCAAGAGGGAAATATAGTCCTCGGGACAATTCGCCGCAACCAGAACCAATCTAGCATCTCCTTTGTTACAAGCACTAGTTGTTTGACGTTGTCCGAATAGTACGGTTCCAGTACTAATTCCTTGTTTGAGTTGTCTTGCTAAGTCCATTTCTATTCCTCCTTCAAGCACCTGCCTCTTCAGGTATGTAGAATAGATCTACGCTACCTGTCCCTAAGGCAACAGGTTGACCAACTATGATATTCTCAGTTACACCACGTAGATGGTCTCTTTCTCCAATAATACCGGCTCGCAATAGATGGTTAACTGACACTTCGAATGCAGATCGTGCCAAGATACTGTGTTTAGTTCCACTAACACCATGACGGCCAATTGCTCGAACCTCACCTTCGCTTGTCATTACATCTGCGACTGTAATTAAGTGTCTAGTATCTACCTCTAGACCTGCGCCCTCGAGTGTATCTTTCATCTCATTAACTATGGCTTGTCTGGCAGCTTCTACACCAAGATATCCATAAATTTCATTGATGTTATTGGTGTAAGTGCGACCTCTGTCAACGCCATCGAACATACTGACCTTGGATAGGTTAGAACCAATGGTTGCAATGTAGTATTCGCCAGTGTCCTTGTTTGGACCCTGAACATTCGCTCTAACAATATCGGGTAGGCCTTTCAAACGTAATTTCTTGATTTTATCTTCTAATTGCAATAGAGCAGTGTATGTAGGTGGGTCATTTGCTAATTGGGCTAAATCATCCTCTTTTGTCACACCTGGAATGACCTTTAGAACCTTAGGCTTATCTTCGTCGTCAGCCTGAATGTATAGTCGAAGAGCTCTTTGTAATTTGTCTCTGACTTCTGCACCAGTCATTTTCTTCAATCGAATATTTTTGGTATTTAATTCCAAATTAAGATGCCTTTGCGCAACATCAACATCTATCGAAGCAATATCTCTGGTGGTGGTGGTTTCTATTGCGGCAGCAATGGCCTGAACCTTCTTCTCGTTACTTCGCAAAGGTTTGCCCTTGGAATCATTTTCATTAAGGTAGACGAGCATTGTAGGCGTCTTAGGAACCTTTCTTGCATCAACGATTTCGATAACGCGAGGAAGACCTTGTGTAACGTTGACGGTTGCTACACCAGCATAGTGGAAAGTACGCATAGTCATTTGAGTACCCGGTTCTCCAATCGATTGAGCTGTGGTAATTCCAACCGCTTCATGTGGGTCTGCTCGAGACATTTTCATATCTGCTGCTGCGCAAGTAACAACCTTGCGCGCTTGAGCAGGTGTCAGTTTTTTCTGACCTCTAGAAAGTAAACCATTGACTAAGTCATTAATTGTCTTGGGTGAAATTCTGATATTTTCTTTTACTGCAGCATCAGAAAGGCTTGTGAACATTGGGTTTTCAATATCCAAATCTCGGTGGATTTGTTTCATTTTATCCTCAGAATCATATTCTTGTAAAGGAAGTAAACTCTTCTTTCTTCTGCGGGAAGTAACACGGCGTCGAATCAAAGTCTTCTCTGCTTTCTGCTCCTTTTGGGCTGCTTTAGTTGAACCTTGAATTACTTCAGAGATGTTTTGTGCCATACCAGAATCAGTAGCACAAATTTGTGCTATTTCTCCTGCGGTAAGAACCTTGACATTATCCCATTTTCGATCATCAGCTAGTCGGTGAGCGTATTCCTCAGCAATACCAAGATCCATGAGTTTCTTCTTTGTTGCACTCTTAACAACCATCACTCATCACCTCCCAATGCATCATCTAGAACCTTCGTAATGTCAAACGGAAGTCCTTTTCTGCTTCTAGCCGGATCGATTCCATCCTCTCCATATTCGAATTGAATAATTCTGTCGGCAGTATTTCTTACCGATCCATTTTCATCTTCGGATACTTTCAGATCATCCATTGCGTTAATCAATCGTCGCTGCATGTAACCAGACTTTGAGGTACGAACTGCAGTATC
Source organism: Euryarchaeota archaeon UBA106 (assembly GCA_002502365.1). Taxonomy (GTDB): domain Archaea; phylum Thermoplasmatota; class Poseidoniia; order Poseidoniales; family Thalassarchaeaceae; genus MGIIb-O1. The sequence goes on along the minus strand of DAOJ01000065.1, from coordinate 15,910 downwards.
AACCAAAGATTCTCTTCCCGATACTGATAGCATGAAGAACTCTGTAGGTTGTAGACCTTGTTTGAATGAAGAAGAAACAAAACCTTTCTCCTCAGCGCCCTTTACGTTGCGGGGGAAGTGAGACAACACCCTGTCTTGGTATCCTCTTTCTAACCTCTTACCACGAACTTTAGGTTGTCCAATAGAACCTGCCATCATAGCTAGGTTATCCATAGAACCACGAGCACCTGAAGTAGCCATGATTACAGCAGAGTTGTCTTCTCCAAGGTATGATTTTGCAACGTTTCCTGATTCGGCCTTGGCTGAATCTAGAATCTGGAGAATGTTTTCCTCAAGTGTCTCTGAAGGGGTTCTACCAGGTCTAGTTTCATATCTTCGTCCATCTTTACCGAACTTTACTAATTCAGCATCGACTGCATCGCTGGCACGAGCGTTGATTTCAGAAATTTCTTTGATTGCTCCAGATGGTAAGTCCTCATCATCGATACCAGTGGTAAATCCTAAGGCTGTGCAAATCGCAATTGTCATTTTTGTCATTCGATTTAGGAATTCTGCACCCCTATCTGTTCCGTGAGTTTGAACTACCGCATCAAGAAGGCGACCATCTTCAGCACCGATTCCACGCTTGTCGATAGTTCCACTGACAATTCCTGTCGATGTTACGTTGACATCATCACCGCTTCTGCTAGTATAATTCAGTTTGAAGCCTGCTGGTACAATTAAACTTAGTAAGTCTGCTCCTTTGTACCCAACTATTCCATCTTTCGTAGTAGTCTCCTCAGGCATATCACCATCCCAACCAACAGAACCGAGTACTTCCATTGCTAATTCCTTTGGAATTACTCTTTCACCATGGGTCAGTAGATAGGCACCAGAAATATGGTCATGGATTCCTCCAATAACAGCGCCTCCATATCTAGGAGTTATGATATGTTCCTGAACTCTCATCAAGATTTTAGCTTCAGCTCTTGCTTCCTCTGATTGAATTACGTGTAGGTTCATTTCATCTCCGTCGAAGTCAGCGTTGTATGGAGTACAATCTGCTAAGTTAAAGCGGAATGTCTTTCCTGGCATAACTCTGACTTCGTGAACAAGCATTGACATTCGGTGTAGTGATGGTTGTCTGTTGAATATTGCAACATCTCCATCAATTAGGTGTCTCTCTACAATAACACCAGGACGGGGATTGCCCTCTCTGTCGTAAGGTGAAAGACGGTCTTCTACTTCAGTCCGGTAAACTTCACCGTACTCATCCTCAATTGCCGGGCTACCGCAGTGTGGGCAGTTGACTTCGAGGTGTTCAGGAAGATATTCATCAGGATTATTTTGTTCCCAAACCCAGCGGTGATGAATTACTGCTCTTGGATCATCTTCAGGTAGTGGGCGTCCGTTCTCATCTTCACCACGTAGGTTCGCAAGGGTGGCATCTAAATCAACAGACCAAATGTCTTCCAAATCTCCCAATTCATTCCTTTTCATTTGTTTTTTCAACTCAAGACCAGGAAGGAAATTAGGGGACGGTAATACTGTGTTTAGGTCAGGTCTGTAACCTGGATATGGTTCATCATCACTGCCACAATGACAGTCTGGATTGAGGCATCGGAAACCTGCCCAGATGTATTTTGTTCTGTCTGTAATTCTGACACGGAAACTATCACCGCGGATGATGTAGTTAACACCTGGGTGTACATCAGGCCCGCGAAGAATCATTCTTCTCAGTTGTTCACGATTCCTACTGGTTGAACGAATTGGTACCGTGAGTTCCTTTGCGGTTCGCACGGGCACTCCAACTTCGTTAATCCCCAAATTTGGATCTGGGCTAATTACGGTTCTAGCACAGAAGTTAACCCTCTTTCCTGAGAGATTACTCCTGAATCTACCTTCTTTACCCTTCAATCGTTGCGAGAGAGTCTTTAGTGGCCTTCCGGAACGATGCCTAGCGGGTGGGATACCACTTGTTTGATTGTCAAAGTATGTAGTTACGTGATATTGTAACAACTCCCACAAATCCTCTACAATTAATTGAGGCGCACCTGCATCTCGATTTTCTCTTAGTCGTTGGTTAATTCTCAAAACGTCAACGAGTTTGTGAGTTAAATCGTCTTCGGACCTATCTCCACTGTCTAGTGTGATTGATGGACGAACGGTTATTGGAGGGACTGGAAGAACTTTCATTATGGACCATTCAGGCCTACTGGAATGACTGTCCATACCTAAGAAAATCAGATGTTCATCAGGTATTTTCTCAAGCCATTCACGAATATCACGTGCATTGAGTTTATGTTCTCCTTTGTCGGCTTTCTTCTCTTTGAAGGTTGTCGGTTTATCGAGAATAATCTTTCCTTGCTCCGCTCCACAGTGCATACAAATTGCACGCTTAGCACTAGAGCATTCCTTCTCTATTTCTTTGATAATCTTCTTGAATTCTGTCGAACCAACACCATGTTTTCTCATCACATCATGAACACGATCTCGGTAGTAATCCTGTTCAGACTTTTCCGGATCTAACGGATGTGTGTCAGCAGCACTGTGTAGCAAAATTTGGCTACATTCATTGCATGTACACTTCAATGTGGTTTTGATTAAAGGAGTGAAACCTATGTGCATTACAGGCAACTCAAGAGCGATGTGTCCAAAGTGGCTAGGACATTCATCGTGTTTGTTTCCACAGGTTTCACATCGAATACCGGGGTCTATAACACCCATTTTGGGATCCATAAGACCCTGTTTGAATGCGTGACCATCATCCTTGTAGGTATCAGCTGTCTTTACTTCAACTGCTGACATCTTTCGTATTTCATTCGGATCCATCAGACTAAATTTAATCGAATCAATCCTCTTTGGGATTTTTGCAACTCCGCGGGCACTCATCTTCTATCCTCCAGTTCTAGGCGCATAGCCACTCCAAGACTTTTCATCTCATCCAAGAGTAGTTTGAATGCATATGAGGTCTGGACGGAGTGAACATCTGCTCTGTCGCCACAAACCGGGCACACTGGCGTTCTCCTCTTCCAGTCATAATAGGCGATGTGACCGCAACCACTGTTGTTACACACCATTAGAGGCCATCCATCGGACTCATCAAGTAGCCTATCCTTGATTACCATGGATGCACCGTGGGCAATCAGACAGTCTCTCTCCATTTCACCAAATCGCAGACCTCCTTGGCGAGCACGCCCTTCTGTAGGCTGGCGAGTCAAAATTTGTACTCGACCACGACTTCTAGCGTGCAGCTTACTACTTACCAAGTGATGCAGCCTTTGATAGAAGATTACTCCTGTGAATATTTCTGCATCGAAAGCTTCTCCGGTTTCGCCGCTAATCATCCCTTCCCTTCCGGTGTGAGCGAATCCGTTGCGAAGAAGTCCAGAACGAAGTGATTCTTCCTTCTCACCACTGAAGGCGGTTCCGTCAATTTGGCGACCTTCCATCGAACCAACCTTTCCACCTATCATTTCAAGAACGTGAGCAACGGTCATTCTTGATGGGATAGCGTGTGGGTTGATGATAAGGTCAGGTACTATACCATCTTCAGTAAACGGCATGTCTTTTTCATCGACTAATCTGCCAATGATTCCCTTTTGGCCGTGACGACTTGCAAATTTATCTCCAAGTTCAGGAACCTTTTCGGTTCTGAGAGTGATTCTGCAAAGTAGACCTGAATCTAAGGATTCAGTAACATATACGTTGTCGACCCAACCAGATTCCCCATTACGTACCATCATTGATGATTCTCTTCTCTCTTGGGCTTGTAGGAAGTGGCCGTGAGATTCCTCGAGGAATCGAGGGGGGCTTGTCTTTCCTACCAAAACCCCAGTCTCGGCACCCTCGCTAGATAGATGGGTTTCTGGTGTTGGCAATCCATCTCTTTCTAGGTGAACGTAACTTTCCCATGATTTTAGACCCTTGACCTCGTCAAGGCCAGTACCTGGAATCTCGATTTGTTCTTTTTGACCACCCGGGAATTGTTTGTTCTCAGCATTGTATGTTCTAATGAAAGATGAGCGACCTAAAGACCTCTCGACAGCTGCTCTATTCATTACAACTGCGTCTTGCATGTTGTAACCGTGGTGGCTCAAAATTGCAACTACGAAGTTTTGACCACCTGGCCTTTGAGCGAAGTTTGTGGTTTTCATGGAACGTGTTCCTACTATCGATTGTTGTGGATAGTGCATAACATGCATTCGAGTGTCTGGCCTGAGTCGGTAGTTCGCACTAGGGAGTCCAAGGCTTTGTTTTACCATCGCTGTCCCACCAGTGACTCTCGGAGTGGAATTGTGTTCAGGATAAGGAACCAATGAAGCGCAGACACCTAGAATCAATTGTGGATCAATTTCTACGTGGGTATATGCAAGAACTGTATTTTGCCGCTTTTGCTTGCGCATTATGCTTTCTAATTCCTCTTGGAAATAGTTCAGAGGAACGCTGAAATTCTCGACTTCAACATCCCCATTTGGCATCTTTACTTCTACACGAAGCTTAGCCTTCTTGATTTGGGAATCGCCTAAGTTTACCCACTCGACTGCGGCTGGATTAATTGGCCGACCATGCTTAGGAGAAACCATTGGCAAATCGAATGGACGTGGGGCTATTAGGAGGTCTTCTTCTTCTTCCGCATCTACCCATTCAACAATTCCATTGGAGACCAAATCTGCGAATGTCCATTCGCCGGATTTAATCAAGTCCATATGCTCTTTTGATAATACTAAATCGCCATCCTCTAGGACAAGTAAAGGCCTCAATATTCGGCCTCTATCAGTATTGATGAACACATCTCGGTTCGCCCCGTCGTATCGGATACTAACCTCAGGACGAATGCGTCCTTGCCGGCGGCGGCGCTTGAATTGGTTTACCAATCTAGCAGCATTCTTGTGAAGTCCGAAAATGTCACCATTGACGTGAACTCTGAATCCTTCAGCCCAGCCTGCTGGTGAAGAATCTACACCGGCTTCGCTAAGAAGTTGCTTGACATCATTTTCGTGAACTTCCTCCGATACGTCAATCATTTGGGAGGCGTTTTTCACCAGCCCACAATTTTGACCCTCGGGAGTTTCGTTAGGGCATAATCTACCCCATTGAGTTGGGTGTAAGTCACGGGCCTCGAAATGTGGTTGACTTCGAACCAATGGGCTGGTGACTCTTCTCATGTGTGACAGAGCGGCAAGATATGTCGTTCGGTCAAGCAACTGACTTACTCCACTACGTCCGCCGACCCAATTTCCAGTCGCCAAAGCATGCATTATCTTCTGAGTTAAAACATCAGGACGTAGGCACGCGTTAATTCTCAATTCACGCTTCCTATTGTGATGTCTCTCTAATTGATATTTCAGGTCTCTAGCAAGTTGTTGTAGGCTGACACGGAATAGGTCCTCGACTAAATCCCCAGCTAGACGAACGCGCTTATTCGCGTAGTGGTCCTTGTCGTTAGGATCCTTGTCTGTGATCGCCATTTCCAAAACTTGGCGGACGATTCTTCCTAGGAAAATAGCCTTCTTTTCACGATGTTCGGGGCCAGAACCTAGGTGAGGCAGTAATTCCTTATCCAACAAATTCTGAATTCTAGCCTCACGGTATTCTTTTTGCTGACCGGCGGCAAATTTCTTTTCTAACCATTGAAGTGCTTCCTCAGAGGTTTCGACATTGTATTCTTCGTTGTCCTTGACATCGTTGAGGTTTGCAACTGTATACTTCATTGCCTCTGCAGGACCTGCAATTGCAGTGAAAATTTCTTTGTCATTTTCCATTCCAAGAGAACGCATCAACAATACAACTGGAATTGGAGTGGTACCTGCACTTGGGATTTTTACCATTAGCATACCATCACGGCGCTTTTCGATGTTCAATGGCTTTCTAACTCCATCTTTTTGAGAGAAAATCTTAGCGACTTCTGTTTCATGAGCGTACTTTTTGTTCTTTTCAACAGTAACTCGGTTAGGTGCGAGATCTTCCATTGAAATTAGTACCCGCTCGGTTCCATTGATGATAAAATAGCCACCTGGATCAAGTGGATCTTCTCCGGCTCTTCGAAGTAATTCAGTCAACCGTTCTGCATCTTCGATTGAGGTATGTGGATTTAATTTTCTATCCGCTTCTCCACACAGATGTGAGATATGGTTAGCGTGAAGGTTGCATTGTGCTGAACGTACCATAATAGGAAGGTTTCCTATGTGAACTCTTTCTTCTATATCAGGTGTAGGTTTATCGTCCCTAATAATCTGGAAATCGAGATGAACAGGTGAGTAATAAGTCAGTTTTCGAAGCCTGCATTCCAAAGGAGTACCAGGGTGTTCCGACCCATTGGCTTCGCGAATAGTAGGACGACCAAGATGAATATTCTTCATTCTGATTACTATCTCTTTGTCCAGAACGTCGAGTTTGATTATACCCCCATCGTCATCCTCTACTGGATCATCAGTTCCAATACGGATGTTGCGAACGATTTTTTCCATGCGACTTAGCTTACCATCTGTTGAGGGAATACAGTCGTTGTATGAAGCAAGTTGGTGATTTACTAGACTTCTTTGCTGAAAATAACTTTCTACGATTTCCTTCATATTATCAACCCCTCAGGCACTCTCCACGATTAGTCTGAACGCTGTACTAGAACCAGCCACTCTGCTGTAGCGGATTACCCGTACAACCCTATTTGCAAGCCATCCTGCAGGCAAATCTTCGAGTTCTGACTCGACCTTTTCCTTAATGGCTTGAACTGCGGGATCTGTAATCAAAATCTTAGGTAATAATTCCTTAGCTATTCTGGTTCCACCGTCGTTGTCAGAAACTTCTAGGCCCCATGGTGACAGTACTGCTGCCTCTTCTTCTTCGGGGACTAATTCATGATGAGGAACTAAAATGTGGTTTAGGACATTAAATCTATCATCGCCTTGGGGTATGTCGTCAAGTTCTAATGCTTTTCTTGAAATGGTAATTCGGCCTGAGCGACTTCTTCTTCGGGAGGTATTGTGCTCTCTGATGATTGTCATTATATTTTCTAGGGTTGCATCGCTCATTGCAACTCCTGTCTTTTCGGATACCTCTTCAACTGTCATTCTCTTGATTGCATCCATATTAGCGTCGTCAGCGAGTTTGTGAGCATGCTCTGCATCGATGCCCAACTCAATCAGACGCTTTTTGGTAGAACTCTTCACTGCCATTTACGTCGCCCCAAGCCCAGAAAACCGTGGGCCTGAGGCTTGGTCAGGCGGGCCTGGAGGGATTCGAACCCCCGGCCACCGGGTTAAAAGCCCGGCGCTCTACCTGACTAAGCTACAGGCCCATGGCTAGTGCTGGGCTGCCCGTCGTCCGAAGGGGTGTTTAAGAAAGTGACGGTCTATGCATAGCATAGGCTAGGCTGGGCCTTTACCCCCTAGAGCCCCAGAGAGCGGATATTAGTAAGGATATTCATGGATAAACTTTTGCGAAAAATCAGGAGATTGTATGGAGAGGGGAAAAATCGAGAGGGAGATAGAATATTCCTCTAAATCCCCATCCCAAAAACACGAATTTTCCATAGAAGATAAAGAAAAAATTCAGTTGACTGTCCCGCCTACTGTTTATCCACCTCGTGAAGATACTGAATTACTGTACAGGGCTCTACAAAAACTTAGGACCAGTGGTGGCCATTTGGTAGAAATTGGATGTGGGTCTGGAGCCATTTCCATAGCGATGGCTATAGCAGGTTGGAGAGTTTCTGCCTTTGACATTAATCCTCTGGCAGTCGCAGCAACAAGAGGTAATGCGAATTTGGCTGATGTTGATGATAAAATTACAGTAGAAGAAGGAGGAGTTGGGGAAGAGAATTGGACCTTACCATACGACGCAGACGTTGTTGTCTGGAATTTACCTTATCTAGAATCTAATTTTCAAGACACTCTAGGGCCCATTGAAGAGGCTTCCCTATCTGATGAACCCGAAAGTGGGTGGTCCAGATTATTGCTAGAATATGCTGAGCAACACAACTTAAATCAGAAAGTATTCATTCTACTTTTGAATACAGATTCAAATTCTAAAAATTCGCCTTTAATTTGGACTAGAAAAGGATGGTCGACTAGGGTTTTGTCCACACAAAGAATAGGCGGTGATACTCTGGAAGTTGTAGCCTTTTGGAAGCCAGGCCTAGGGGTTGAAGAAACTTATGTTGATTCTACAGAATCCACCATGGAAGAGGCAAAAGAATTACCTTTGGAAGGTTGGCAAAGAATACGAGCGGGAATACAATTGCAAGGAAGAGGAAGAAGAGGATCTATTTGGCAGTCTATGGAAGGCGATTTAACAGCATCTTGGACAATAAAAGACGAAGTAATTAATCGATGGACTCCGGGGCTTTTACAAGTTTCATTGGGCGCTAGTATTAGTGAGGCTCTAGGTATAGAATTGAAATGGCCTAATGATTTAATTTACCAAGGTAGGAAATGTGGGGGGATTTTACTAGAATCAGACACCAGTAGCAATACAATAAGAATAGGTATCGGATTAAACAAATCCAAAAGAGAAATTGATGGTGTTTTACACTTAGGATGGGATCAGTTTTATCCCGGAAAAACCTCACAAGAAATTTTTCAAATTGTAGATGCCTCTATTGCATCCTTAATTGACACTACTCCTCCAATTCCAGCATCTGAAACATCATTTTGGAAAGAGAAATGCTGGGCTTCATTGGGCAAAAACCTCTCCAGAGGAGTTTTAGCAAAGTTTGACCAAGAAAATGTAAGAATTTATGGACTCGACAACAAAGGTGAATTGCAATCTTTATCTATTGACAAATTAGTAAAAATTAGAGACTTGGGCAGTTTCTTCATTTCATTTTAGAGGGTTTAGAGACACCTAACCTTTCCCTTACCAATCTAATCTTTCCAGATGTAGTCAGTGGTTCTGTTGTTGAGGAGTTCTCAATAGAAACTCTGGTTTTTTTGAGGTCAATTAGGGCTACTTTAATGATCACTAATGCGGATTTTTTTTCTATTATGCAATCATACATTCTAAATTTGATTTCATCAAGAATATTCTCTAATAATTTATGACAAGCATTTCTATTCAATTCATTCTGATTAACCTTTATTCCAACCCAACGATGCTTACCTCTGAGGGCTTTGCTGGGTTTGACCATAGGCATCCGAGGTGGTTGGAGTTTAACGATTTCACCTAGCACATTTGTCATTTGACCTCTTTGGCGAATTTCATAGGCCACTAACTACTGCTACTAATCGTAATTTTCCAACCATTTCATCGCTTGCTCTAGCGCCTAAAATGACTTGACAATCGGGGTGTAAGGAACCAACTAGCGACTCGCTTAATTGATTCAAGTGGGCAAGAGTCATATCAGGACCTCCTTCGACCTGAATTAAACAGCCTTTAGCACCTGATACATTTACCTCAGTCAAAGGTGAATTTCGTGCTCGATCAACAATTTGTAATGGATCGATAATACTTCCAGTCCCAACAATTAATGTCGCCCCTCCATTGTGCTCTACAACAGTACGTAAATCCATTAAATCCAGATTTAATTTACCTACTTTCGCAAGAGTTGTAACCAACCCCTCCACTAAATCTTGGATCCAACCTGAGCCGTTTTCCCAGTTTTCTTCTCTAGCCCTTGCATACCAAGCAAGCCTTTCCATACTAACTCTAATGCAAACATGCGAACTCTCTTCTAACGAGGGTAAGGAAGCATTCGCTATGGAATTCCTAAGTGGTTGTTCTGCAAACGGTAGACCTGCTACTGTCATAACAATACAATTTTTCGAGCGAGCTAGGCGAGCTAATTCATTCGAAGCACCCGAACCAGTACCTCCACCTAAGCCTGTCATTATGAACAATAATTCTGCATTATCTAGTAAGGGATCTAGCGCTCCGAGGCCTTCGCTCAACCGATGTGCCGCGAGATTTGGTAGAGCGGCTGCGCCATTGCCATCTCCAACCGCATCTAGGTGCAAGCAATGGGCTTGACCTGAGCCTCTGAATGAAGATTCATCTGCGTCAATGAGCAATAGGTCCGACAGATCCTCGCACTGCCTGTGGGCCGAAACAGCCCAAGAACAACCAAGCCCACCGACTCCTGCAATGAGTATCGCGCCCTCATGCATGTCAGGCATTGGAGCGCTGGCGAGTATTGAAATTGCGGGTCAATCATATGTGATGTAACGGCGATAACGCCTTCTCTCATCCCTCGCCCAGGCATTGTCGGGTTCAATCTGCAAAACAATGTCGTAATACTCTACAGCCTTCTCAAATTCTGAAAGATACCTTCCGTACATGTGCCCCAGATTATTTAGCACGGGGACACATTGTGAATCTTCAGCCAACATGTCAAGGAGTATCTTTTCTGCAGAATTTATATCCATTAATTGCATCAGTTCTTCAGCACTATCAAGGTCAGAAATTTGTTTATCACTAAGCTGATAGATATTCTTCCAAACTGGCCCGGACACAAGATACACGAGGTGGTGATTTCGTATGAGTTTTCTCCGGATAGGATTCGCCAAAAAATTACCTCGAATATACACCGACCCCGAAGGGGTCAAACTGAAACCTTGATAGCCCTCAAACGGCTGGAGTAGTTTGCCGACAGAGGTCGAACGATGAGAGTACATCAACCGACCTTTCAACACCTTGTAGTTCTAGGCTGTTTTGCCTTATTAGTAGCCGGTTCTAGCCAGGGATACTCTGCAGGTATCGGCGGGGACGAGAATGGCGATGGCGATGTCTCTCTCGCAGGCTGTACTTGTCACAACGAGCTACCCGACAACTCAATCACGATAATCCTCGATGGGGTGCCATACCACTACACAGCTAGTAGTTCATACGCACTTACTATCCAAATAATTGGAGGGCCTGATATCGATGCATCGTCCAATACTGGAGGGTTCTCAATGAGAGTTAGTTCAGGGACTCTAGGGGCTGGTGAAGGGTTCGAAAATTTAGTACAAAACTGGGAAGAGGACACAAGCATCCTCACACACACAAGTTCCGGGGCGAAAACTGCAGATAGAACTTGGATGATAACTTGGACCGCTCCTGAATCAAGTTCGGGTCCTGTTACTTTTTGGCTTGCAGGAAATTCAGTCAACGGAGACGGCATACCGAGTGAACTTGACAGATGGAACAGACTGTCGATATCCGTAGAGGAAGGAGACGACTCCGGCGACACAAGAACCGTTTTCAGTGGCAATGGGGAAATTGAACCGCCTGCCCCTGTTGAAGAACACGTAGATCTACACCACATGGGTGCAAAGTTGAGAGCTCATTGGTTAGGATTATTGGGTTTCGCGGCTGTAATTCTTGTGATAATCTTCTGCGGCTTTTTCCTCAGATATGGATTCTCAAGACATTATGTTGGCAGAAGCAATTTATTGAAATTGAGAATTAAACATCTAAGACGAGGTGACCAATTATGAGGGATGACACCGTAATGAAACTTCTCCGCGAAGTTAAGGCGGGAAAGGTGAGCGTTGAGGATGCTCGTGATGCCTTATCTGAAATTGAATTAAGCGAAGAGGCTTATCAAAACGCTGTCGACCATGGCGTTTTCAACGACCCTGAACCTGGAACAATTATCCGCGCAAGCATTTCTCCATCAGGAGACTCTTGGCTGGTTATCGTTTTTGCATTATGGGGTATCCTATGGACATTATATTGGGCTGGGACACTGGCTTACGGCCTTCTCAATCATTGGGACCAACAACGATTATCCTTCCACCTTGCAATGACTCTTCTTACGGTCATACTGATGGGCATTGTATACCTGAGGTTTGTAATGCCTGATGTCATAGTTGTAAAACACAGAAGAAACAAATACATTACTTCAAACGACCCAGATGGATGGAAACAATACGAGGTGTGATGAATGGCAAGAAGATTCAGACTCAGAGAACTTCCTAGTGAAGATAATTCGGCCGTTCCAACAAATCCTATGGTTGATCGAAGGGAGTTCATGAGGCACTCATTCAATACAGCAGCTGGAGTAATCACTACCTCGGCTCTAGGAGTAATTGGTTTTGCATCATTGCTTATGGGAACTGCAGAATCATCTGGCGGGGATTCTGCTGTGCGATTTTGGGTTCCAACCGGTGCAGAAGATTCAGCTTGGTATGGAGATCGACACCTCGAACCGATGAACTACTCCGCTTTCGTTGAAGCCGCAGCTAACAGCCCAACCGGTATGTCTGGTGCACAAGGAGTTTGGTCTGGAATGCCGGTTAATGTGGTGTATGTTCCACATGAAGAAAACGTATCTCAACCCGCCACCTCAAATGTACCAAGATTCCAATTCATGGATGGTTACAATGAAAGTGGAAAGTACATAGGAAGTGGTTACGAACTAGAGGAAAATCCTGATTATGCTTCACTTTCCATTCACGACAATCTAATTCTGATATTCTCTAGGTGCACTCACTTATGTTGCATACCAGGTTGGCAACTGGTTCAAAATGACTTTACCAATGACCAATGGACCCCAGGAGCTGTAGACGCTGGCGGAAACAAATTATTCTGCATTTGTCATTCAAGCAGATTTGACCCCACTGCTATTGAGAAAAATCGTAGCCGAAACAGATCATCCGGTGCGGAATTCGATTTTGTTGGCATTCGAAGAACAGGAGGGCCAGCCCCATACGGCCTTCCACTAATTCCATGGGTGAAATCTGGAGATATTATTGAGGCTCTCCCCGATTTTATTGATTGGTACACATATTGCGATTGAGGTGAATAAATGTTACAATTCTGGTTCTTATGGCTTTTCATTACTCTTGTTGTTGTACTCGTAGCATTTACCCTCCGAAAGGAGCGTGAAGATATGCCAAGGAAGGATATCCTCCGTGCTGTTGAAACTAGTGCTGGAAGCATGGGTTTAGCCGAGAAAAGTTTCCTCTGGGCATTTTCATGGTTGGACACTAGGTTTAGGATACAAGATTATTGGGGCATGAGCAGAGATGCATATTACAGCGTCCACAGGCAAATGCCACTAACACATGCTGAAAAATACAAATTGAGAATTATTTGGTACTGGTATCCATTGTATTGCTTAGGTGGAATTTCGTTCCTAGCATTCGTCATTCTGGTGATCACAGGAGCCATTCTAGGCCTATACTATGTCCCTGGTGGGGAAGGTGACCCCACCCCTGCATATTCATCGATGGAATTCATAATGACACAGTTACCATTTGGCTACATCATACGTTCCATACACCATTGGACCACTCACTTCATGGTAGCCGCAGTATTCCTTCACATGTGCAGAGTATACTTTACCGGCGCATACAGAAACCCACGTGAGTTGAACTGGTTAATCGGAGTGGCTTTGATGTTCTTTACAATCTTCTTCGGATACTCTGGATATCTACTACCTTGGGATAGTCTTGCTTTCGGCGCTGCTACTATTGGAATCAACATGGCAAACTCCACCCCTCTAATCGGCGGATGGATCGCAACAGCAATGTTCGCAGGAACCTCGCTTTCAGGCCAAACTGTAACTAGAATGTACTTCCTTCACGTTTTCATCCTACCCGTTGTAGTAACTACATTGATTTTAGCGCACTTGTTTATTGTATGGGTTCAAGGAATCGCGGAGCCGCATTGATAGGGGGAGAATAACATGGGTATGATAGACAGATTTGGCCGCATAGCAGACACCTATGTAAAGGAAAAAAGTAGCCTCCTAGAATCTGAACAAGAACGACGCCGTGTCCACATGGGTCATGCATTTTGGCCGACAGAAGTTCTTCGTGACACAATCATTTTTGCTTCTATGCTGATGGTTTTGTGTTTCTATTGTTGGTTAATCCCACCACCTTTGCACAGCGCTGCAGACCCATTTGCTCAAGCTGGATTCGTTTTCCCTGATTGGTATGTTCTTTTCTCATATGGATATCTAAGGTGGGGTGAATACTTACCTCAATTTGTAATACCTGCTGGCCCAATTGGCGAGTTCCTTGGTTCACCGGTTATTTCTTGGAATGCTGCGTGGTGGGGAGCGGCACTAACTGGTATTCCAGTTGGAATACTCGCTCTACCTCCGTTCTTGCCAGGACGCGAAAAAAGAGGTGTTGAAGATCCTTGGTTTGCTACGGCTGGAGCGGTTTACCTAGCTCATGTTTGGTTCATTTCAGTTTATTCGATTAACATATTTTTGGAATTATACGCAAAAGATAGGACCGATTATTGTTGGGACAATAATCACATAATGGATTGTGGGAGACAAGCACCTTGGACTGCAGAAGTCTTCAATGCTGTTCCTTGGATACTTACTGGAATTTTCATCTTCGCTGTACTATTTTTCGGAATAAGATGGTTTATGGTTAATTCAATAGGAGCTAGATTAACGCCAAATATGGGCAAGCAAGTAGCAGTGGGTTCACTGATACTTGCAGTATTGATTTCTGTAGTTACCTGGCCAATTTACGAAGGAGGGTTTTGGGACTACGGAGGATTGGGTGCTATGGATGACATAGACGAATTAGAAACCATGCGTGGCCAGCCTTCTGACACTCTGATTTACTATGGAAAAGGAGATAATTGGGACGAATGGTCAGATGAATGCCTGACATTTTCAGAATCCTCAGACCTAGGTGTTTGGGAAAAATTGGATGAAGCCTACGACCCTGCCAAATGGTGTGTAATTCCAGCAATACATTGGTCGAATTGGGGAATATACCAACCGACTCAAGAATTGATTATAGATTTCGAAGGGTTCAATGATCATACCTTCAATGGGAAAAATACTGCAGGTGAAGCGACGGAATATGCGGGAACTTCAGATGGTTCAAGCATAAGCAATTCATGGACCGATGTTATAGAAATTGAAGACCTAGGTGTCTCTTCTTTGTTCGTCGACATAGGATGTAATTTTAGGACGACTGTTCGAAATGTAGGTAGCCACACTCAAGACCTAAGCATTTCAGATAATTCAGGAAAGTTACTCTGGTCAACAGATGGGGAATGCGATAGTACCACGCTGAAACTTACCCCGGGTATTTACCAACTAGAATATCACGTAACTTCTAGTGAAGTTAATGAATCTGTAACCATGATAACAGACTATTCTGCTGTTGCATTTCAACCACTATTACTTGATGAAAATGGAGCCGCCATCAATCGGGCAGATATCCCTGCTGGAACTGTTCTTTCTAGCATGACATTAGAGAACCCGACCTTTGAGAAGAATCCAAAGAGTTTGGATGCTAAGCTAACCTATTCTATATTCGTCCCATGTCTAGGTGTCGGTGCTATTGTTTTCTTCCTCATGCGCAGCATGGCTAGAGGATACGAGTGGGAAATGAACAAATGTTATGGTTGCGATTTGTGCGATGATGCATGTCCTGTAAGATTGTTCAACGCTGGCGATAAGCTGAACATCATCTACAACACTTGGAATAATGAGGATGATGGAGTCCCTCTATACTCGTGCCTAACTTGTACCGCTTGTACAAACGCCTGCCCTCAATTGGTCGATTACGACTCATACGTAGACATCAGAAGAAATCTGATTGTCGGAGGCCCTCCTGCTGCAGAAATACCTCACACCGTTCTACAAGCAGTGCTCGCTGCAGAGGCTGAAGAGGATGCTGATGTTGAATTTATTACAGTTGAAGAGTATCCAATTGATTCTAGCGTAGGATACTATCCTGGATGCGTTGACTACATCGATCAAGAAATGATCTTCAGTCATGTAAATGAAGGAGAGATGAATCTTGGAGAAACAACTACTGCGGCTTTCACAATTTTCGATGAGATGGGCAAAGATGTTACTTATCTTGGACGAGATTTCCTAAAATGCTGTGGTCATGACCAAAAATGGCAGGGTATGACTGAAGTCTTCGAGAAGTTGAAGGCCTACAACCAGAAAAAACTGGGAGAAAGTGGAATAGATACACTTGTGACATCTTGTGCAGAATGTTTCCGTACCTTTGCTATGGAT
>DAOJ01000093.1:31932-46904 GCA_002502365.1 Euryarchaeota archaeon UBA106 | reverse complement strand
CCTCTAGCAATATATTCCTTGAGAATATCATTTTGTACTGTTCCTCTCAAAGCCTTCCTAGGGATGCCACATTCATCCGCATAAGCGACGTATAGTGCAAATAATGAGGTAGCTGGTGCATTGATTGTCATCGATGTAGAAACTTGAGATAGATCGATGCCACTGAATAGGGCCCGAATATCATGAATTGAATCTATTGCAACGCCTACTTTACCGACCTCTCCTTCAGCTAATTCTGAATTAGAATTCAAACCTAATTGAGTGGGTAAATCAAAGGCTACCGATAACCCGGATTGGCCATTTTCTAGTAAATCTAAGAATCGTTTGTTTGTGGACTTCGCATCCGAAAATCCAGCATATTGTCTCATTGTCCATAGCCTATCGAGGTACATATTTTTGTGAATGCCTCGAGTGTAAGGTGGAGAACCTGAATTTGAATGGTTTTGAGTAGAAATTACAGTGTCTGATAACGTCTCTTTGGAGGGGTGAGTGGACCGCTTGGTGTGTAAATCGTCACCATCACGAACCGCCGTCATAATTTATCCGAAGAGGATAAGATGCATGAACTCTATGATAGAAAGGTTGTCTATCTTCTAATTGTATAATCATCGACAACTGAAATCAATTTTTCCGCTTGCGCGTCATCTATGATTCCTTCATTTTGTTTATCGAAAATAAATTGTTTAGCATCTTGGGCTGTTTGTCTTTCTCCCTTTGCCCATATTGAGCCTAATAGTGAGGAATGGTATTCTTCTGCCACATCAATTTCCTTCAATAGCCCTCTAACTTCGTACTTATATTCCATATGTCTGGAACGGTCCAGTCTTTTTTCTTTGGTAGCTGGTTGAAATTGTGGAGTTGGTCTTCTTCTTGGCTTAGCGGGTTTTAATGGAGTAGAATTGCTCGTTTTTTGTTTTTGTTCTACAGTTGCGTTCGCACTAGCCCTAGCTTTCGTGGCTTCGATGATTTCCATAGCCTTAGAACTCGTAGTGGGTGATTCTGGAGTCGATTCTGGTGCTTCTTCTACAGACGTTAAACCTCTAGATCGCCGTTTTGGAATCCCAAGGACTTGTTCTTCAAGTATTGAGTCATCTTCTTTCTCGATAGTTTCCTCTTCCGACTGTTTAATCGGTTGGGACGTTGTTTGTGCGGAGGCCGTCTTTTTGGCTTTAGGTGTTATTTGTGCGGGGGGTAAATTTGGTTTTGCAGGTGTGGGTTTAGTCGGTGTAGTAACCACTTGTTTCTTCGAAGGTGACTTCGGTGGTTTACCTCCTGAAGTTTTATCGAAAATATTCCGTGGTTCACTTCGGGGTTTCCTACGCCGCTGCACTATATTTCCACCTTATACCTCTAATCGCAGGTAGAATCCTAGTTAAGACTTCGCAATTAGCCACTTAATCCCATTGGACTATGGTATGATCGGTTCTCAACGAGGGGTTTACTAAACTATCATCGTATTTGGTGATTGAATTTGATTCTAACATTCTTCTACCTAATTCTGCAATCATAGTTCCGTTATCAATACAGTATTGTTTTTCGGGCCAGACACCAATTGCCCCTCTTTGTTCACACATTACTTGTGTCATTTGTCTGATTCTTTCGTTACAGGCTACACCGCCGCCAAGTAATAGTTCGGATTTTCCTGTATGAGCCAATGCCCTTTCCGCTACCTCAATACAAGCAGAAAATGCATGTTCCTGTAACGACCAACATACAGCCCCTAATTCATGGCCTTCATTGATTCTTTGTAAAGCAGCATTTAACAAACCAGAGAAGTTTAAATCCATACCTTGAACACTGTACGGTAGAGGAATATCTTCAACATCGGCATTGGGATTTAATTCGTGCCATTTTTGAGCCAATTTCTCGATTTTAGGGCCCCCTGGGAATGCTAATCCTTGTGTTCTAGCAAATTTATCTAACATATTGCCTATACCAATATCCAATGTTTCCCCTAATACTTGGTACCTGTCACCAGCTCTAGCAATGACTTGAGTATTTCCACCACTAACATAAAGCAAAACAGGGTCTTTACAACCTGTTTGGTTTCTGCCGATTTCAATATGTGCAACACAGTGATTGACACCTAATAGGGGTACTTCCCAATGTTCAGCAAGCGCCCTTGATACATTAGCCCCAATTCTGAGGCATGGTCCTAATCCTGGTCCTTGACTATAGGCTATGGCTTCTACTTGAGAAGAGTCGATTTGTTCTGTTTTCAATAAATTATCGATTAATTGACCAGATAACTCTGAGTGGTGATCCGCTGCTTCTCTTGGGTGTATGCCTCCTTCCTTCGGTCTATACAAGGCGGAGTATGATTTACGGGGAATACCGGCTAATGTTACCAGGCCAAATGAAAAGGTGTGAGCGGTGCTCTCTACCCCTATGATTACCTTGTTCACGTGTCTTTGAGTGGTGAACTACATATCAATGAAACGTTTGTATCAATACAATGAGGCTCTTGCTGCTGAATGCTGGACCTATCGCTACCATCGATAATGGAGATCCAACAATCCCGCTCAAGGGTGCTGATATGTCAGATACTGAGAAACTAACGCTACCACGAGGATATGGAATTTTAATTGAAAATGGTATTGTCAATAAAATTGGTCAAACAGATTCATTAAACAATGAATTTGGCTCCGAAGATACAGAATCTTTGTCTGTAATTGATTGCAATAATCAAGCCATAATCCCTGGCTTTGTAGATTCCCACACTCATCTATTGTGGGACGGTGACCGAGCTAATGAAATGCATTTACGCCAACAGGGTCTTTCCTATTCTGATATAGCAAACCTTGGTGGGGGAATAACCAAAACTGTTGAATTTACTAGAAATGCACCAATAGAGAATTTAATAGAATTAGGACGAAAAAGAATTGCACGAGCAATGAACCTCGGCACAACTACAATGGAATGTAAAAGTGGATATGGCTTGGACCGTCAATCGGAAATAAAATTATTAGAGGCATCACACATTTTGGGTGGAAAAACCCATTTAGATATTCATTCAACTTGGCTTGGTGCCCATGATTTTCCAAAAGGTATGAAATCTGGAGATTATGTTGAATCCTTAATTTCTGATCAGTTACCTTCTGTTGCAGAACAGGGATATGCGAAATATTGCGATGTTTTTTGCGAGCCCGGTTGGTTTACTCTAGAACAAACCGAGGAAATAGTAAACGCTGCAAAGATACATGGGCTTACACCAAGATTGCATGTTGATGAATTTGTAGATGGTAATGGATTACAATTAGCAGCAGAACTAGGTGCAGTGAGCGGAGATCATGTAGGTCACTCATCTGATGATGCTAGGGAATATGCAAGTCAATCAGGAACTATGCAAACTTTTCTTCCCGGAACTCCATACGTACTTGGTGACCAACTTAATTCGCCATTACGCAGTTGCGTAGATAATAATTGGCAATTTTCCCTAGCAACTGATTTCAATCCAAATTGCCGCACATTGTCAATTCCATTTGTAGGTAGCTTAGCAACACATCGACTAAATTTATCCCCGTTAGAAGCACTAGTTGCTGTAACTCGTAATCCTGCAACTACACTCATTGAGACTACGGACCTACTCGTCCCTGGGAGTATAAGAGAAGGTGGGCCTGCAGATTTACTAATCTTAAATTCAGAACACATAGATGCTTGGTGCCAGATGCCAGGTGACAACCCAATCAAACAGACTATCAAGTCTGGGCAAGTAATGTAAAATGTGTAAAGGTGAGTCAATTCACCATTTGACAATAAAATACTATCAAATACTATTTGTCGTTTTACATTATATTCCTTAGTTACTACAATAGGACTTTACTAATGTCCTGTAATTTTCATTCTAAACTCGCTTACGTGTAAACCGATAACTGTGGTTATCGGCCTTAGATAACTAGCCCCGCCTTCAAACAGGCTCTCAGTACAACGATTATCGATTTTTACAAGAATATTCCTTATTCCCCCCTCATAGACGCATTAAAATTTCTTCAATAGATCGGAGATACATGACAGAAGGATTTTCTGGCTTCTGTATGAAATGTAAACACAGGCGAATCATATCTAATCCAAGAAATGTTAAGATGAGTAATGGCCGAATTAGGGTCACAGGACATTGTAGCTGGAAAAACTGTGATGGGAAAATTTCCAAGATCATTTCTTAGTTTGAAGATTATAGGCAGAATCATTCATTTGGGAGAATATAGCCCACTAAGATATCTGGGCTCGTGGTCTAGGGGTTATGACGTCGCCTTGACATGGCGAAGATCGCAGGTTCAATTCCTGCCGAGCCCACCAGATAACATAAATCAGCCATTAGAGTTTTTCAAATGTATAGGAAAATCTGATTCTACCCTTACCTTTGTTTTTCTTACCAACATATTCTATGAATGGGATATTTTCTGTATTGTCAACATGTGTACCGGCACATGGGCACAGATCAATGCCTTCTACTTCTACAACCCTTAGTTGCTTAACAGAGGATGGAATTCTGTCCATGAATTTGGTGTGTCTCATTTGTTCATGCTCCATTATTTGTTCACGTGACCATTGATGGATGTTGACTGGTATGTTTTGACTTAAGATATCATTTACATTTGACACTAATTCATCGGGGTCAAATTGCGATTTATCTTCGAATAGTAAATCAACCCTTGATTTATCAAAGGTCAGTTGATTTCCAACCGTTTCTGCCCCCCAAATATCCTCAGCTATCGCTGACACGATATGTTGTGCAGTGTGCATCCTTGTGTGTTTATTCCTACGTTCAACATCTATGTGACAGGTAATCAATTCACCAATATCGAAAAGATCTGGTTCCTCAACAGGATGTGGGATCAAATTCCCTGAAATTACCTCATGCATTCTCGATTTACTATCTTTAGATTCGATTATGCCAGTATCGCCAGGCTGGCCTCCGCCCCTAGGGTAACAATAAGTAGATTTTAGGAAAATATTACTTTCTTGGATATCTACGATTTCAGAAACAAAAGGAGGTGGGTCAATCCCAGGATGTTGTCTCATATGCATTTTTTCTTGCATGGACTCACCCAAAAATATCATGCGGATCAACTGACAAAATGGAATTTGCTAGATTTTGACACTCATGACTCAGCACTCTATCGCCTGCAAATGGTGCTACGAATTTACGAACCCAATTTTTTAATTTGACTACTCCTTTTCCAGGTTGAAATTCTAATCTGTCAAGTGACTCTATTGAACATACTAATTCGTTAGCAATAACTTGAGATAGTAATGATGTTGATTTTAGTGAGCGAAATGTTCCTGTGGACCCCATTGAAACATGATCTTCCTTACCCATGCTAACTGGAACATTAGACGTAGTTACTGGGTTCGACAAAAGATGTAATTCTGCTATGCAGGCCGCAGCGACATATTGTACAATCATATATCCGCTTTCCAATCCTTCATCAATAGCTAAGAAAGCCGATTGACCACCCCAATTAGGATCAAGCACTTGGTTAATTCGCCGCTCCGCAATTGATGCTAGTTCGTGGCACGCAACCGCTATTGAATCACTAGCAAGGGCTAAGTTTTGTCCATGGAAATTTCCGCCACTTATTATTTCTGAACCATTTTCAGCATAGAAAACTAATGGGTTATCTGTTGCGCTATTAATTTCTATTTCTAGTAACCTTCGAGTCTCAATAGCTATGTCAATTACAGGACCATGAACCTGTGGTACACACCTAAAACAATATGCGTCTTGTACTCTATCACAATCTGTGTGGGATAGTTTGACTTGTGAGTCATGCAAGAATCCAGCGATTCTTGATGCCGATATCAGTTGTCCTCTCTGAGGCCTACTGTTGTGAATTCGTGCGTCGAAGGGGGAATGTGAACCCCTAATGGCTTCTAATGAACATGCTGCGGACGCATCAGCGAATAGCAATAATCGTTCTAAATTTAACAACGTTAGAGAAAGGTATGTGCACATTTGGCTTGTTCCATTAATCAGTGATAGGCCTTCTTTTGCCTGTAACTTTACAGGCTTCAGATTATTTTCGATAAGTACCTCTAAGGTAGGAAATTCCTTCCAACCCGATTTAGCCCTAACCAAACAATTTCCTTCCCCGATTAGACCTAAAGCCATATGTGATAACGGGGCTAGGTCCCCAGAGGCCCCTAATGAGCCGATTCTTGGTATTATTGGAGCGATACCTAGGTTAATCATGTTGATTAGTAATTTGACAACCTCTGGCCGAATTCCTGAAACACCTTTCGCTAGTGAATTTGCCCGATATACCATCATTAAAAGTACATGTTCTGGGTCCATATGTTCCCCAACTCCACAAGCATGGCTACGTATCAGGTTAGTTTGTAACTTGGCTAACTCAGTCTCATCTATGTTGACCGAAGACATCGCCCCAAATCCTGTATTAATCCCATAAACTACTTGATTGGAATTAACAATCTCCTCCACTACCAGTCTAGATTGCGTCATTCTATCGATAGCCTGGTCGCAGAGAATTAATTTCGATTGGCCTATTGATGCAGAATATGCAGACTCGATAGTAAGGGTTTGACCATCGATTAGAACAGTGGCCATGATGTTGCCGAGGCAGGACCCTCAAATAGACTCATCGTGCATATCAAATAGTTTATCCAATAGATTTCTTTCAACTAAATTTGGAATAGTTATGCCAAGTTTAGCGTCTAAATCCATAGCTCTTTCAACTGTCCAAATGGCCCCCTCATTTCTAGCCCATGATCGCCTAGCTAATCCATTCAATACATCCCAACTAATCATTGAATTAATCCTATCTTGAGAATCATCTGAACCGTCTATCATTAATCCAAATCCGCCGTTAATTACTTCCCCCCAGCCTACACCTCCTCCATTGTGTAAACTCGTCCATGTTGCTCCTCTAAACGAGTCACCGACAAAATTGTGAATAGCCATATCAGCAGTGAACATCGAACCATCCCTAATATTCGCTGTTTCACGATATGGGCTATCGGTACCCCCAACATCGTGGTGATCTCGGCCAAGAACAATAGGGGCTGAAATTAACCCCTCGCTAATTGCTCTGTTAAAGGCGCTTGCAATCAATGACCGACCCTTTTCATCAGCATACAAAATTCTGGCTTTACTACCCACAACCAAATTATGGTTTTCCGCCTCTAAAATCCAACGAATATTATCCTGATATTGTGTCTCTATTTCACTAGGACAATTACTGGCTAATTCCCTAAGTACTTCTACTGCTATTTCATCCGTAATTCTCAGGTCTATATCAGAACCTGAAGTGCATACCCATCTGAAAGGTCCGAATCCATAATCAAAGCACATTGGACCCATGATGTCCTCAACATATGATGGATACTTGAATGAACCATCTTGCTCGACAATATCCGCATTTGCTCTGCTTGATTCTAGAAGGAAGGCATTACCATAATCCCAAAAAATTGTACCTCTACTACATAATCGATTAATGCTTTTTACATGTCTTCTAAGAGTACTTTGAACAGCTTCTTTGAATTTCTCAGGATAATTGATCAATAGGGATTTAGATTCAGATAATGAATAATCTACAGGCATATAACCACCCAGCCACGGATTATGTAAACTGGTTTGATCACTGGCTAGTTGTGGTGTAAAATCTATTTCCACCATATATTCCAATAAATCTACTATATTCCCTACATATCCTAATGATACTGCTTCTTTCGATGTTACAGCGTTTTTCGCCCGCTGGATTAACTCATCCAAGTTGTCAAAAATCTCGGTTAACCAACCTTGTGAATGTCTTTTCTCGGCTACAATAGGGTCGATCTCAGCAATGATACATACGGCACCAGCGATAACAGCTGCTTTTGCCTGCGCCCCACTCATTCCACCTAGGCCAGAAGTTACGTAGACTATACCGCCTAAATCTGAGTCATTTGGGACATTGAGGTATTTTCTAGCAGCATTCAATATTGTAATTGTAGTGCCATGAACAATCCCCTGTGGGCCAATATACATGTATGAGCCAGCGGTCATCTGACCATATTGAGAGACTCCTAGTGCATTCATTTTTTCATAATCTTCTTGTGAAGAATAATTAGGAATTACCATTCCATTTGTTACAACAACCATAGGTGCATCTTTGTTCGATGGAAATAGCCCTAATGGATGGCCAGAATACATAACAAGAGTTTGGTTTTCTGCCATTGTTGCGAGATATTTCATAGTTAGAAGGTATTGAGCCCAATTTTGGAAAACAGAACCATTGGTACCGTATGTAACTAATTCATGAGGAAATTGTGCGACTTTTGGGTCTAGATTATTTTGTATCATCAACATAATTGAAGCTGCGGATAGTGATTTTGCATTGTAATGATCAATTGGTCGTGCATGCATTTCATATTCAGGCCTAAATCGATGCATGTATATGTGACCATACTCATTCAGCTCATTTAGAAATTCTTTCCCTAATTCTTCATGCCAAGATTGTGGAAAATATCGTAGAGCATTTTCAATAGCAAGTTTTTTTTCAGAGTCTGACAATACTTGCGGCCTCTTTGGTGCGTGGGGAACTGAATCATCTATTGTAGATGCAGGAGGCAAATCACGAGGAATGCCAGTTGTATAATCTATCATTATCTACCACCCTAATCGATTTGTGAATATATTATTAATTTCAATTATTGTATTCCTGCATTGATTTAATTTGTGATCGCATTTATTTTCCAAATCTGTCTTCGTATCTCCTTCTAGATATTGTGTATTGATTTTCACGTTGTAAGCTGCTATTTTTGCAGATGCCAATGCCAATTCAGAAGCCGAAGCTAGGTCGGTTAGTGTATTTACATTACAATTGGGGACGAGTTTAGTAATACTGGTCAAAAGATCACAAGCACATTCTAAAATCTCTAAGGGAGCAGATGCTGCTCCAATTGTAGCTTCCGTTATTGCTGTTTTTTTGGTTATTGCATCGGTATCCTTGGGTAATCTGTATGCATTCATAACTTCATCAAAGGCCAGAGCATCATTTTGAGCTAATTGGATTGAATGACCTAAATTAGCATCTTTGGTTTCAATAATTTCATTCGCAATGTCGTGGCCATCAATCCATTTTTCACTTTTAACAGTTAATCTGGCTACCATTATTGTGAGTGCATGAGCATGGGCTAATGTGAGCCCAGCCACAGAACCCCCACCAGGAGTGGGTGCAGAAGACGAAATTGAATCTAATACATCCCTGTAGCCATCATTCATATTAATCACCTCTAATTGCCCACTCGATTATGTTCGAATTAGGGTCAAAATCTGATAGTTTGTTTAACATTAATCCGTTAATAGCATAATCTACTAATTCCTGTTCAGTAGCATTTGGATTATTTCCGTAATGCTGTCCGGCGGCTAGAATTGCATCCAATGGAACTAATCCAACCAATTCAGAAGAAACTGCCTGTAACCCTAATTTGGTAGCTTCCATTCTGATAGCATCCGTAACCTGATGTAAACCTGTCAAATTAAAATCTAACAAATTCATCGAGACTTGAGCAGTATTTTCGTCATACATCCACCCTGCAGCCTGCAGATTAGAAAATAGCCCGGGTTCTCTCAATGGTTTCCCATTTTCATCTTGAATCTGATTTCCTTCATCATCTTTAATGATGTAACCACTAGTTCTAATTTTTCCAGCGATTTGGTTAGCTTGTGTTTTATTGTCCGTATTCAAATTTACATTGTATGCTATCAATAAATTTCGTCCACCGGTAGCTGTAACTCCCATTTTTGGCATAAATTGACTTGGTCCGAAATCAGGTTTCCATTCTGGTTGAGATAATTTAACCTGAAATCCTTCATATTCTCCCTTTCTAATATCGGGCAATCTAACTCTTTGAGTTGATGTGGCCGATTCGGCATAGAGATAAATGGGTAGGTTATGTTTGCTAGAAATCGCCTTTCCATAACGCTGAGATAAGTCCACACAATCAGCCATAGTTACGTTACTTATTGGTATGAATGGAACCACATCAACGGCTCCCATCCTAGCGTGTTCCCCCGTATGAATTGACATATCGATTAATTCTAATGCTATTGATGTACATTGAATTACGGTATCAAGTACAGATTCGGGATCTCCTACCATGGTTACTACTGTACGATTGAAATCCGCTCCCATATCAATATCCAATAGTGTGACTCCTTTATTATCGAGTATTGGTTGTATTATTCTGTCAATTATTGTTTTATCCCTACCCTCGCTAAAGTTCGGTACACATTCAACCAAACGGGATGTCATCAGCATATCCTCGAATTAGATGTTGATGAGGCTTATCATCATCCATACAGTGCTTCTGGATTGCTATTTCCTAGGTCTACTTTGTTTTCGTTGACAATCTCTAATGCTGATTTTATGTCTTCTCGTGAAATTGAATCTCGATTATTGCTAATCGCATTCAATCCGGCTTCCATAATTAGTGCCTTCAATTCTGCCCCGCTAAATCCTTTTGTTTGTACGGAAATTTGTTTGAAATCGACTTCCTTATCTGTAGGGATTTGCTTTGAAATTATTTGCAGTATATCTAGTCGACCATCTTTATCAGGCAATCCGATTTCAATGATTCTATCTAATCGACCAGGTCTCAACAGTGCTTTATCCAATAACTCCGGTCGATTGGTAGCAGCGATAATTTTGATATTAGAAGTCGATTCGAAACCATCCATCTCAGCTAATAATTGCATTAAAGTCCTTTGAACCTCGCGATCACCAGAAGTCGAGGAGTCTAATCTCTTTGACCCAATTGCGTCTATTTCGTCTATGAAAATAATAGTTGGCGACTTTTGTTTCGCGAGGTCAAATAATTCACGGACCAATCTGCCCCCTTCACCGATATACTTCTGGGCTAGTTCTGAACCTACTAAACCGATGAATGTTGCAGAAGTGGAATTTGCTAGTGCCCTTGCCATCATGGTCTTGCCTGTTCCAGGGGGCCCAGTCAATAGTACCCCTTTAGGTGGAGTTAAACCCATTTTCTTAAATGAATCAGGCTTATTCAATGGCAATTCTATCGATTGCTTTAATTGGTTGATTTGTTCTTCCATTCCACCAATTTCTTCATACAAAGTATCTGGTTTTTCGATGATTTCACTAGAGGCCACTAAGGGGTCCCAACCATCGTTTAGTATGTCGATGACGGTTAGAGTATCCTGATTCATAGAAATTCTAGTTCCTGGCTTGAGTAAATCTCTATCAATACTAGAATTAACCGAAACTTGGAATACTGTACCATTAGAACTTCTGACGATGGCATGGTTGTCTGTTAAATCTTGAATGTAACCTACTATGAATGGTGGTTCTCGCATTATTCGAATTTCATCATCAAGTCTAGAAATTCGCTTTTTTAATTGGTTAATCTCATTCTCCAAGAATAACTTTTCAGTTAGTAAGTTTTGAGAAGTTTGGGTTAATTCATTGATTTGTTTACGCAATTCTGCAACAGGGGTTTTATTTAGAGAATTAACCCTATCTTCAGAGCCTGACCCTGCTGACATGAATTTGGACATGTTGCCCACGTTTTGACATTTACTTCGCGAAGATATGATGACTGAGTACCGTTTCGGATAGTCGTGGCTGATTGCGAACTTTGTGGGTCAAACCAGGTTGCCACATACCGCACAAAAGCTTCTGGCGCAGTAATCTATGCTTGTATGAGATGTATAGATAAATTGGGTTTAGACAAACCTATTTTGACGAATAATCGTCCTAATTCTCCTAATCAAAGCCGTATAACCGTCACTCGTAGAAATGATATAATGAAGAAATCTGAAAAGGAATTAGCACATGATTTCCACATCCGAATCCGTAAGGCTAGGGAATCAAAAGGTTGGGAACAAAGAGAATTTGCACGCAGGATGAACGAACGATTGAACATTGTTCAAAGGACGGAAAATGGCAATCGCCCTCCTGACAATTTAATAAAAAAAATAGAGAAAGTGCTAGACATTGAATTAATGGTTGATTCTGAGCCATCTAATACCAGGCAAACGTCAACTGGCACTTCCCGAAACATGACTATTGGAGACGCTTACGAGGATCTGTTTTCACGGAGAGAATGACTTGGAAGATATACCATTACATGTCATTCATCTAGCCCAAGATGACCCCAAAAAGTGTACTAGTCGGAAATTATCAAGACATGGGATGTGTCATTTACACACAAACCTACGACAAGCACCAAAGAGGGGGCTGTTACTAGACCCTCTATCTGGTATACTAATTGGGCCCGAAGACCATAATACTCTCAAAAGAGGTGCCGCAATTGTAAGTCTAGATTGTTCTTGGAAAGAAATTGATAATTCTGTGAAATATCTAAATGATAATACTAATTTAGACAGCAGAACATTACCGGTAGTACTAGCTGCAAACCCAATTTCATGGGGAAAACCAGGGAGACTTTCTAATGTCGAGGCGTTCGCAGTTTCATTGATTATTTTTGAACAATGGGAACAGGCTAGGTCTATACTAAAGCCATTCAAATTCGGTGATGAATTCTTCAATCTTAATCGACTACCCTTAGAGGCATACTCACAAGCCAAATCAAATGCAGAATTGGCTGAATTACAGTGGGAATTTTTCGACAAACCCGAACAAGTTTAACGGACTCCGGAACCAGGGACAATATCTCCGTCAGTAGTAAGTAGGGTTACGTTTCCCTCAGAATCCTCTGCTGCTAACATCATTCCTTCTGACATTATACCACGTAGTTTTCTAGGTTTCAAATTAGCCACAAATACTACTGACTTACCCACTAGATCTTCTACGGAATAATATGATTTTAGACCCGCGCAAACAGTTCTTGTCGATTCTGGGCCATCTTCTATAGTAACAACATATAATTTATCGGCATTAGGATGATTTTCAACAGATAATATAGTGCCTGTTTTCATTTCTACTTTCATAAAATCCTCGAATTCGATGTAATCCACTTCCTCTGTTTGTGGTTCGGCCAAGGCACTCTCTCTCTTGAGTATTTCATCGATATCTAATTTTGTAAACAGTGCTACAGGCTTGTTTCCAGACCAATTTAATGGTCTATCTAAATCAGCCGCGGAACGCCATAATTGTTCACTTGGTTTGCCAGATTCACCTAATTGTAGCCATAATTTTTCAGCCTGGAATGGCATAAATGGGTATGTTAGAATTGCCAAAGCTTGGCAGGCTCTCCAACAAGCACATAATGCACTTAGTGAACGATTCCTCTCTACTGAATCATCAAGATTCATGTAGGCCCAGGGTTCCGCCTGCTGAAGATATGAATTCCCTGCTTGAGAGATGTTCATTATATGTCTCAATGCTTCTTTGAACCTCTGTCTTTCCATCGATTCAATAGCAGAACTGATAGAACGAGAAATTAATTCATAAAACTTGTAATGGTCATCCTCATTATCGAATTCTATCAGTGGATTATTGCCCAAATTAGTTAATCTATTCGTTAAAGTAAGAACTCGGTGGACGAAATTACCATAATTCCCAATTAATTCATTATTTACACGCTCTACATAATCCTCCCATCTAAAATCTGTATCATGTCCTTCTGGCATATTTATTGTAAGGTAATACCGTAGTGTGTCAGGATCATATCTTTCCAGGAATGCTGGCAACCAAACTCCATGTTTTCTAGACTTACTAAATTGCCCGCCTTGTAACATTAAATATTCATTAGCGGCTACATTATCTTCGAGATGTAACTGTTTTTCTGTATCTCTGGATTTATTCAATCCCATTAATATAGCAGGCCAAATTATTGTGTGGAATGGAATGTTGTCCTTACCCATAAAATAGATATGTTTCAAATCATGATTATCCTTCTGTATCCACCAATTTTCCCAAGCATTGTT
The DNA here is from genome assembly GCA_002502365.1 of Euryarchaeota archaeon UBA106. GTDB lineage: Archaea > Thermoplasmatota > Poseidoniia > Poseidoniales > Thalassarchaeaceae > MGIIb-O1. The sequence continues at coordinate 33,049 of DAOJ01000093.1, read as the reverse complement.
CGCTTCAGGATGTTCTTTGGCAAATTTTTCGGCCCAAATCCTAGCGGTTGTATAGTACCCTTGAACTGCTTCAAACCAAACGTAAATTCTCTTATTCTCCCATTCTTTATCGTTAATGGGTACTTCAATACCCCATTCTAAATCTCTCGTTATCGCTCTTGGCCGAAGACCCATATTTAGCCAATTTTTGGTCATCGCCTTGACATTCGGTTTCCACACAGATTTTCTATCGCTTGAATGATTTTCTAGGTCACTTTGAAAGATATCTAATCTGTAAAACAAATGCTCTGTATCTCGGATTTCTATTGCTGCATCAGGATTAGATTTAGACCTGGGTGTTTTCAATTCGTGAGCTTCGTAAGTAGACCCACAAGAATCACATTGGTCTCCCCGTGCATCAGGATTACCACAATTAGGGCAGGTACCCAAAACATACCTATCTGGTAGAAACTTGACTTGGTTATTTTCGTTGATTTCACAGTATTGTTGCATAGTTTGTTTGTCCAATAATCCTGTATTGTAGAGTTCTAAAAATACCTCTTGTACGATTTCTTTATGGCGCGGGTCAGTTGTCCTATTGTAAAGAGCACCACCAAATTCTACCCCCCTAGGATCTATATTGTCATTCCATGAACAACCTAAATCGGCTAATGCCTTCGAATTAACATTGTGGAATTCGTCTACAACATCTTGTGGAGAAATCCCTTTTTCTTCAGCAGTTACTGTGATTGGAGTTCCGTGTTCATCCGACCCACTTAGCATCAATACTCTACGACCCATGGCCCTCTCGTACTTGTACTGAATATCTGCGGGTAGGGAATTACCTGCTACATGACCTAGATGTAACGGGCCGTTTGCATAAGGCCATGCCATGAATATAGTGGTAAATTCCATACACACATACCTCTTACTATTGCTAGTTGTGTGTCTTCCGAACTCCATCATATTTATGGCTGCATCCCTGTTACAGAAGTCGGAGCACGTACATCTGTGACACACTACGTACCTAACTTACTATTAGATTCTGTTCGGAATCTAGAGGTGATAAATCCTTGAATCCTTGGACACTATTAACACTCTACGCCATTCTTGCGATTGGGGTATCTTTCCTTTGTAG
>DAOJ01000093.1:3308-31540 GCA_002502365.1 Euryarchaeota archaeon UBA106 | reverse complement strand
AAAAGCAGTAAACTATGGATAGGATACAAAGACGACCCAGAAAAACCGCTTACGGCTATCCTCACTCTAAACACAATAGCTCACACAGTTGGAGCACTAGGGGTAGGTAGTCAGATCGCTAGAATTTACGCGGATGATACTGATTATGACTTGATTCACGGAGTTGCTTCTGCAATTCTAACATTAGGTGTGTTGTTATTTTCTGAGATTTTACCCAAAACCGTTGGTACATTATATTGGCGAAAACTTACAGTTTCATCCGGATATATGCTTAGAATTTTGATCATCTCGTCATGGATAATTGTAAGACCAGTTGAGATTATTCGTGCAATGCTACCGGCAGTAGAGACCGAGACAGTGACGAGAGATGAGTTATCTGTACTTGCGGATATAGCAGAAGAATCGGATATCATCGAAGAAGATGAAGAGGCAGTAATTCAAAACTTGCTAAAGTTAAGAGATTTAGAAGTTCAAAAAATTATGACTCCAAGAGTTGTAGTAGTTCACGTATCAGCAACAGAAACAGTCAGGGAAGTTATGGATAGGATTCCCATTATGATATACGGAAGAATGCCAGTTGTGGATGGAGACATAGACAACGTTACTGGATTGGTATTACGTAGTGAGATTCTTAGAAGTGCCGCCGCGGATGATTTTGATACTACGATGGCGGATATTTCCCGAGAAGCTGTAACTTGCAGATACGATGATTCTGTCGATAAGGCGTTAGATATCCTGTTGGAAAACAAATCACAAATTATGATCGTTCGAGATGACTTCGGAGGAACTGTAGGTTTGGTTACTATGGAAGACGTTATTGAGACCTTACTTGGTGTAGAGATAGTCGATGAAGAAGACCAAGATGCTATCGAAGAAGGAGCGGCTACTGAAGACCTTCGAGAACTGGCTATGATGCGTAATAACGATAGTGAAGAATAGTAATCTCTCATTTAGAAGGTATTTCTTATTGGAACAAGCATTCTAAATAACCCTAGACGTTAGGATCATTCTGAACTTTCTTGCTCATCAAGGAATCCTTTAGACTCAGTCCAATCACTTACGCTTTCTAGTCGCTTAAGCCATCCCTTGGCATTAGTCGACTTAGTAGTTCTAACTAACCAAACACCACCGAATACTGTGTCCCATAGCCCTAAGTCACCTCGGAGCCTGTACATAATGTAATCAATTAATGGAGGGAACAAAAGTAAAACACCGACGGCCGAGAAAATCTTCCCTGTTGTGGTGGGTGGAATTTCACTCGTTAAAGTAAAAATTGTGATTATACCAATGATAACCAATGGGAATGTTAATCCTTTGATAGTTAGGAAGATAGCAAATGGTGGTTCCCCTCTACTGTTTACGTATTGAGTTCTGCTAACCCAATTACCAACTGTACGCTTACGAGCATAAGTCGGCATGAAACCCAGATTGAAACAAATTAGAGCTATACCTAGTATTACGAAAATGGTTGGATTAATGTTCGCACCCCAAGCTGAAACCGCGAGTAGTGGTATGGTCCAACCATAACTGATTATAAAATCGAAAAACCTTCTAACAAATTTTTGTCCTGTTGTTGCCCTTTCAAAGCCATCAGGAAGTTCCTTTTTGACTCTAGGAGCCCGAGGTTTCTTCTCTTTTACAGGTTTAGGTTTCTTTGCTTTTGCTGGCGCTTTTGCTTTAGCTGGTTTTGGTTTTGCCGCTTTGGCCGGTTTAGCCTTGGCAACTGCTTTAGCCGGTTTAACGACTTTTGTTTCAGGTGGTTTATTTTCAACCTCAACATTTCCGGCTTTTTCTAATAATCCCAAAATACCATCTCCATACCTGTTCTAATCCGAGTATACCTGACCCATCTGTTGGAACAAACTGAATCCCTCTGATTGCACGAACTCATTTATCTTGTCGTCCGGCAAGTCCCCTAGAACCCTGTTTATCATGCCGAAGAATTCTTTTCGAGTAGATTCATCGACGGTATCGGGATTTTCACCTACTTTCTGGAATAATGTAAAGTCTTCGGACTGAATGAATGAGTTAACGAATTCATCCGGCATGTTACCTAATAGATCGTTAACTATTGAAAAGAATTCAGGGAATAGATCTTGACTAGGTATATCTTCTTCAATAGATTGCTGGTCTTCTGAAGTATCTTCCGTTTCAGGAGTGGATTTTGCCACAGCCTTAGCTTTAGCAACGGGTTTTGCTTTCGCGACTGGCTTAGCCTGTGGAATCTCTTCTTCATCGGATTCTGGTGCTGAAATAAGTTCAACAGTTGGTTTAATGTCACGCATTTCCTTTTGCTGCTTTTTCCTCAATACGATAATTTCTCTGTCTAATTCGGAACCAAATCTATCAGAAAACCTATCCAATAAGGTTCCTACCTCTCCGGTAGCGATTCTATCTATGTGACCATACATTTGGTCACGTTTATCGGCAGATAATGCAGGATTTTCCATCTTACGTTTTTGCCATGCACTTTGGAAATCATCTGATTCATCAGGTTCTACTATTGCTGCTGGTTCGGACTCTACAGAAGGCTCACTAGGAATATCGATACCCGGTGGCGGGGGAGGTGCTGGAAGACCATTTTCGCTAGAATCTCCATCATTAGGGGCTGATATGGGCGGTGGGATTGGTAGCCCAGGAGGTGGTGGTGGGAGCGGGAGTTCATCCTTGTTTTCTTCATCGACGTCAGACAAGGTTACACCCCGGTGAACACAGGTAAAATGAACCTACTATTCAATATTCTCCAACTACGAGTGAGAAAGTTATGACTCAGGGAGCTATCCTTTTTGCCCAGCCCTTTAAACATAAAAAGATAGCAAGTGCTTCAGAAACCTCATATTTCTCGCCGGTTGAACCAGATATTTCATGACCCCCTAGGCTTGCTGTTACATCATCAATTAGGAATTCAACCGTGGATTGTTCGTCCTGACTGAAGACTATCGATTCTGTTAATGGATCAAAAGCATTCGAACCATCTGGATCCAACCTTTCAAATGGAATTTCTGTTACTCTTAATCCACATTTGCCATGTAAGCTTCCAAGATGTCTAATTACCCGTTTTACATCAACTGTGACATTTTCATCAGTTTCACCAGCGGTGCCTAATACCACTGATTTATCCAACTTCACCAATTCCCAAAATATTTCTGTATCCTTCCCAAATACTGCCAAATTATGGTCTGTGGACAACCTTGCTAGTCTATCCTCCATAAGAGTAGATTCAGCCAAACGAGATATACGATTTCTACTTACATTACGGCTTGATGTATTAGAATTCAATAAATCATTAAATTCATCGATATATTTTCTAGAATCAGTTTCTTTATTTCCGATAGTAGATAATTTAGACAGGACACTTTGCATACCAATATCCATTCTATCCCTCCAGCCACTATTTCCTCCGGCTAGAATACCTCCCACTTCCAAACCTTCTCCACGGATGTAGGAAACAATTTCCCTCCTGGCATTAGAATCTAGGCCCATCATCAAAGGGTCTCTAACGTGAATGTGGAATCCTCTATGTCCCGAGAATGTGAATTGTGCAAATTGTCTCCGCATTCCAAATTCTGGTTCTAGAAAATCATTCCATAGACTCCAAGCTTGTTCTTGAATAAGATTGATCATGGCTGGGAAGTCAGCATCAGATACGCCAGGTAAGTGATCTCCGTCTAAGTCAAAAATCAAATCTGCCCCCAACCAGTTTTTGTCTGCCATTTTCCTTTCTAGTGGGTGTTTGTAGTAGGCAGTACTGTGAAAGCAAGAATGAGGGCCTCTTTGTTGTAAATAGGCTAACAGTGATTCTTCGGTGCTAAATGCTCTGTGTCTATCTACTGGTTTATCACCCCATTGTATAAACATCCATTCACGGTTACGTAAACGAGGAGGTGTCCATACATCATTAGGATTCAGAGAGTTGTAATACCTTGAGAATCTCAAGGCGAACCTACTCCAACCCTCAGACACAAGTCAAGGAAACGGAGGAGGCTGATGAATACAACGTAATGAAAGGGTCTGAACAATCAATCAGTCTAGATCCAAATCACCGACTTCTTTACCCTCAGTCGATGGAGATGCGCCGGTTTTCTCTATGTATGCCTCTATGCAAAGATAATCGCCGTCTAATACGATTGCTTCCCCGAATGTCAATGCTTTACCTGTGACTGCGCAAACAGGGCCTAATTGTCCAGTAGCCGTTGATAGTTTGGAGGGGTCTGGCATGGTTATGGGCGCTAGTAATTGCTTCTTGATACTTGCCTTAGTTCTGATTGAATAATACAAGCGGTTTTTTACTAGTTTACGACGGGACCCACATGGACACAGATTCACTGCATATTCGTATTGGTCATTCACCGGACCCTGATGATGCATTCATGTTCTATGCTCTTACTACAGGTGTATTCGACACTTCCGGAAGGGAATACGAGCATGTGTTGTTAGATATTCAGACATTGAACGAAAAAGCATTGAAACAAGAATACGAAATTTCAGCTGTTAGTATTCATTCTTTTCCAAAAATCATAGAAAATTATGCCTTAATGAATTGTGGCGCCTCTATGGGAGAAGGATATGGCCCAATGTTGATTGCAAATCAGGAATTTACCAAAGATGAAGCTAAATCCAAAACCATAGCAATACCAGGTCTTGACACATCCGCATACTTAGCACTAAGATTGGCATGGGGAGAAGTCAACGTTGAGGTTGTTCCATTCGACGAGATTCTTCCTGCCGTTGTTGAAGGCAAGTATGATGTGGGTCTCATTATCCATGAAGGACAACTTACATGGAAAGATGAAGGTGTTTATTTGATTCAGGATTTAGGCGTATGGTGGAACGAAAAGACAGGGTTGCCCTTACCATTGGGAGGCAATGTTGTACGACGTGATCTTGGAGAGGATTTATGCAAAATTTTGTCTGATGATGTTAAGCAATCAATCAAACACTCCATAGAAAACCCAGAATTAGCCTTAGAATTTGCAAAGAAGTGGGGTCGTGGGATAGATGATGATACCAATAGAGAATTTGTACAAATGTATGTCAACGAACGAACCTTAGATTATGGCGAATCAGGGAGAAAGGCTGTTAGATTGTTTCTTTCAGAAGGGCAAAAAATTGGCATGATAGACCCGAATCTAGATACAGATGCTATTGAGTTCATTGGGGCTGAATAAATGACAGAAAACATACCAGAAAGATCTGAGTTTGACTCAGTCGATCCAGCACCTCCAAGTGAAGGTAAAAACATCTCTAATCTACGCAATACACTTTGTGATGAAAATGAAAAAATGTTTCAAAGAATGCGGGCATTATTTGCACTCAGGAATATTGGGGGTAAAGAATCCGTCGATGCACTTGCTGCAGCATATAGTTCTAAATCAGCATTATTGAAACATGAGATTGCCTATGTGATGGGCCAAATGCAGGATTCTAATGCCGTACCTCACCTCATTGATAGGTTGGAAGATAAAGATGAGGATATTATGGTAAGGCATGAAGCTGCAGAAGCATTAGGTGCGATCGGCGATAGAACCGCTTTGTCCGTACTTGAAAAATTTGTAGATGATGATGAAGTAGTCATCGCGGAATCGTGCGAAGTAGCCCTAGATTTGTTGGAATGGGTAGCAAGTAAAAGATTGGATTATTCAGATTGAATCTCCAAACTTACCCAAGTAGGTTCCTGTGATATCTTACAAACTTCCTTTAGGAATTTCAAAAGTCCTTTTTGAGATTCTTCATCTAATGTATTTCTTACTTCGTTATCGAAATAATGCTCCATTCGTATTTTATCAATTCCCGTGGCAGAAGCTGACTGCTCAATTACCAATGATTTTTTTTCTGGATTGGTATTGAACTCCTCATAATTCGATAATAAATCATTATGTATAGCCGAAATTTTCTCTATAGGAGCATCTTTTCGGCAAGCAAATACACCAAAGACCATGGGTAATTGGGTCACTTTAGTCCATTCCCCCCCTAAATCTAAACGAACTAATTCGGGATAACTTTCGGCTGCATTTAATGCCCTGTCACCGATTAATAGCGCACCATCACAAGTCGCTAGCATGGAATCTAAATCAGGTCCAGTTTCAACGCATTTCGGATCTAGACCTTTGTGTTCAAGTAGCCATTGTAGAAGAACCTTAGAAGTGGAAGAATCCGACGGTAATGCTATATCGCGCATATCGATTAAATCTCTACTGCCAAAAAGAATAACAGAACCAACTGCACCCATTGCAACAATTCCAAGGTTGGGAAGTAACATCAATTCATCTTGGTGTTTAGCATAATCTGCGGCCGGTATGGGCGCGGTTAGGCAATCTTTCCTTAGTACATGGCCTGTTAACCAGGCAGGAGGTGCAGAAAGGATAGACCATCTAGAATCCAAATCATGGAAAAGTGGGTCACAATTAGTAAAAGCAACCCTTCCGATTACATTAGTCCAAGACATATTCTAACACCTTATACTAACAGTGGAAGTGAATTGGATACAGTAACTTGAGCATTTTCTATGTTAAATTTTGAATATACTGTATTTCTTCTTACAGCAACTTGTCCTGTCTGATTAATTAGTCTAATTAAATCCTGATTGCTTGAATCAAGAGCGGTCGTGCTACCTGCTGAATGCATTATTTCTTCGTGACCTACTGTTCCATCAATATCATCGGCACCAGAAAGTAGGGCTAATTGTGCTATATCGTCTCCTATATTCATTCTATATGCTTTAATGTGAGGTATGTTATCTAGCATCAACCTAGAAATTGCAATCATCCTCAATATTTCATTAGAACTTGCGAGTTGCGCTTCAGGTAAACGACTGAAATCAGGTAAAAATGGGTACGGGACAAAACATTGGAAGCCATTCGTTTCATCTTGTAATTTTCGAAGTAAATCTAAATGAACGATTCTATCTTGAATGGTTTCAATCGTACCGAATAACATAGTACAATTTGTTGGTATGCCCAAATTATGTGCCTCTTTATGGATATTCAAATATTCACTACTGGATTCCTTCCCTCTGCAAATTCTATCCCTAATCTTGTCAACAAGAATTTCTGCTCCACCGCCTGGAATTGAATCTAAGCCTGAGTTTTTGAGTCGTTGTAATGTTTCTTTAACGGTTAAGTTAGATCTTTTTGAAAGGTGTTTGATTTCCACAGCTGTGAGGGATTTAATATGTATATGTGGAAATTTTGCTTTAGCACTTTTGTAGAGTTCTTCATAATGAGTGACATCCCATACCGGATGTAATCCACCGACAGAGTGTACTTCATCAATACTAGACGAAAATGGTTCGATTCGGTGAAGATATTCTTCCACGCTCAATTCATATGCATCCTCGTGACGAGGGCCTTTTCTAAATGCACAAAATCTACACGCCAAAACACAAATGTTCGTTGTATTTACGTGCAGATTTTGATTGAAAAAAATTTGATTTTCAAACCTAGATTGTTTAACCATATTTGCTAATGTGAATAGAGAATTAAGGTTGCTTACAGAATACAGCTCTAACCCTAAATTTGGTTCGATTCTGCCTTCTTCAATTAGCGAATTTAAGGCTCTCAATAGTATAGGATTATTCTCAATAGAGAGAGGGAGGGGCATCTGGCTTAGTCGAACTTGCCAATTCAAATCCCCGCCGAGGGGTACAGAATCACCATCCACTGAGATTTCCACAACACTCCCCAAAATATCCTCTAACTTGAATCCATCTGTATTTTGTAGAAACCACTTGTCCGGAAATCATCAAAGGCCCATTTGAATACCCGGACACGTGGAAGCCTCTAACCCGTCAATTGAAAGTTTAGAACAAACCGCAATTGAATGTAGAAAATCTATAATTCAAATGATTCACAAAGCAGGCGCCGGACATCCTGGCGGGTCACTGTCAGCGATCGATATATTGGTTGCTCTTTATGGAACCCAATTGAATTTTGATGTTAGTGACAGAAAATCTCCTACGCGTGACAGATTCATAATGAGTAAAGGTCATGCATCACCGGCAGTATATTCCATTTTACACCAACATGGCTTCTTACAACAATCTGATTTAGATGGTTTTAGAACACTAGGTTCAGTTTGTCAAGGCCATGTAGATATGAAATGGACTAATGGTGTAGATTTTTCAGCAGGAAGCCTCGGAATGGGGTTGTCATTCGGGATTGGTACTGCATTGGCAGCAAGATTGGATAATCATCCCTACCAAACATGGGTTATGTTAGGTGATGGTGAAACTCAAGAAGGACAAATTTGGGAGGCAATGATGGCTGCAAATTATCATGAATTGAATAATCTACATGTAATTGTGGATCGAAATAGAATTCAGAATGATGATTTCGTTAATGTACAAATGGAAGTTGGAGATTTAGCTTCAAAAATCAAATCATTCGGTTGGGAAGTTAAGGAAATAGATGGACACAACATGCAAGAAATAGTAGAGGCATTACAATGGTCAATAAATTCCACATCACCTTCTGCAATTGTAGCTCATACCGTGAAAGGAAAAGGTGTCTCATTCATGGAGGATAACCCCTCCTTCCATGGTAAAGCACCTAATGACTCCGAATTAGAACAAGCACTGGAGGAGTTATCATGAGTGCTCCATCATCTGGTGGCGCTAGCAGGGACGGATATGGCCAGGCATTGCTAAACATTGCCGACGACCCTAGAGTAGTGGTTATAGAGGCAGATTTAGGGAAATCGACCAAATCCTGCCTATTTAGAGAAAAATATCCAGACAGAACTGTATCTCTAGGTATAGCCGAGCAAAATATGGTTTTGGTAGCCGCCGGCCTTGCATCCTGTGGTAAAGTTCCCTTTGCTAGCACATTTGCTATATTCACAGAACGAGCCTTCGAACAAGTAAGGAATGGACTAGCTAGACCAGGATTAGTAGCTCACATATGTGGAAGTCATGGTGGAATTCATACTGGAACCGATGGTAGTAGCGCTCAATCTATTGAAGACCTCGCTGTTTACAGAACCATACCAAATATGACCGTCATACACCCTAGTGATGACTTATCGGCTACTGAATTAACAGAACAATTGCTTGACTATCACGAATCTTCCTACACAAGAACCGCAAGGAATAAAACTCCAAGAATTTATACAGAAAATTCTGTTAAATCTCTAAGAATAGGAAAGGGCTCTATTCTTTCTGAGGGAGAGGATGTTGCTATCATTGCAATCGGAGTTATGGTCCATAAAGCGCAACAGGCTGCAGAAAATCTTCGTAAAGAAGGTATTAATGCTACAGTAATCGATATGCATACTATCAAACCAATAGATACTGAATTACTGGATGAGCTTGCCAAAAAGGTGCAAGGTATTGTCACTGTGGAAGATCATTCTATTATTGGTGGATTAGGTTCTGCGGTTAGTGAATATCTCAGTGAAAACGAACCTACCCGAGTTGTAAAGATAGGTGTTAATGATAGGTTCGGAGAGAGCGGAGGCAGTGAAGAATTACTAGAACTCGTGGGTTTGACCATTGAGAGTATCGAGTCCGCAGTAAGGTCAATAGTAAAATTATGAATTGTAAACACCACATAATTGGGTTTGATTCAAGAACAGAATGTATTCGCGGTAGTCTGTGACTAGCCTAGATGAGGTCAAGAGACTCCTTGATGGGGAGGTTGAACCGGAAGGGTTAGAAATAAATTCTGAACTCTATGAAATGGCAGAATCCATCTATGGGAGAGAAGCATTGGAACAGATGGGAATAGACGCTCCTGCTAGACCTTCAGATAATATTGTACAACCTAACGGGAATGCTAAACATGAAGTTCAAATGCCTGCAGAACCTATTCTTCAACCTGAAATTCCCCCTCCAAAACCCAAAAAACGGTCATGGTGGATTTTTATCCCATCGTTATTAATCACAATTACAATAATAGTAAATTTCGTTAAGGGGATAGGTTGGATTTTGCCATTATGCGACGAAACTAACAGTGAAACAGTATGTCACGATAAATTAATTTTGACAAGTATCACAGATTATCAATCTCCAGATTCATGGAGTCAGGCAATGCAATTGGAACTTGTGGAAGTTGGAATTTTATCCTTTTTTCTAATTCTAATGTTCTTTTCGATAAGAAAAAGATGACTTTAGTACATTCTAGCTAAATGTTGTTTATTTGTAGTCATTTTACCAGTTACTACACATGGTTGTGGTTCAGAATATGGTTCGGAACAATCACCTAAAAATGTCAGGCCAGTTGCTTTTTCCAAAATTTCTGCATGAGAGTCATTGCCATCGAATGCAAATTCGTAAACCTTACCCTCCTCTAATGGGGAATTCAATTTCCATCCATTATCGCTTTCTGTTATTCCAGGGAATTGCACGACAAGTTTCTCCATATGTTCATTAGACCGTTGTCTTAATTCAGACTCAATATCGCCTATAGCCTGTGAAACGATTTCCAGTAGTTGACTTGAATCATGACTATCTTTTCCGCCCGTTCTTAATGTCATAACAAATTTACCTGATTTAAGGTCCCTTGGGCCTACTTCTATTCTTATTGGAACTCCTTTTATCTCCCAATCATAGTGTTTGGCGCCTGGACGTATATCTCTGTCATCAACCCTGACCCTATAACCACTAGAACGAAGTTCTTCTGCCATCTTATTGACGGTGAGAATTACATTATCATCAAGATGTTGAGCTACTGGCATAATTACAATTTGAATTGGAGCAACTTTAGGGGGGAAAATCAAACCAGAATCATCACCATGCATGCCAACAATAGCCCCTAACATACGTTCTGACATTCCGAATGTAGTTTGGTGACAAAATTTAGTCTCACCATTGACATCTTCATATTTTAATTCGAAGGCTTTAGCCCATTGGTCTTTGTAATGATGGTATGTAGCAACTTGTAATGTTCTACCATTTGGCATTACTACATCAACAGCATTGGAATACCAAGCACCAGGGAATGTATCCCAAACCGGTCTTTTAGAAATCAATGCGGGAAAACAAAGATCGTGGAGAAGGTTTTGTACAATTATGGCATCTTCTTGGATTTGTGCATCCGCACCTGCTTGATCTTTGTGGGCTGTGTGTGCTTCGAAAAAGTGAATTTCTCTAACTCGAATAAATGATCTAGTTTGTTTTGTTTCATATCGGAAAGTATTGACTATTTGGAACGTTTTCAGAGGTAAATCACTGTGTGACCTTACCCAAAGTGGGAACATAGTATACATCGGGGTCTCACTAGTAGGCCGGAGAAACATAGGCAAATCTAATTCATTCTCACCCGCATGTTTGACCCAATATACTTCCTTCTTGAATCCGGCGTCATCCTCATCCAATCTGAGTTCGCTGGGGTCTACTCCCTGTTCTCTAGCCATTTTTAGCAAAGAAACAAGTTTGTTCTCTTTTTCCAGTAAATCTTCTGGAACTAGGAGAGGGAAGTTGTATTCTTCATGACCTGTTCGATCCATTTCGGCCCTTGTAAGTCCGTCGATAAGCATCATTGCTTTCCAACCATATGGTTTCCAAACGTCCATACCTTTGATTGGATACCTCTTGTCAACTAAGTCTGCTATCTCTACAATAGCGGGATACCAGAGGTTAAAATCATCCTTTGAAGGAATGCCCCTCTTAGCTTTGTCGCGAGACGCCATGATTAAGCTCGCAATACATAATCGCTTGAATGTGACGATGATAATGGCCTCAATTATTATCGATAAGCATACAAATAGACTTAGCCAAATCCCTGTCATTTGTTATTCTCTCGACTCTACCATCAGAATGGACTATTCGGGCTCTCAAAGAATCAGGTTCGTTCATTTCTTCGAAAATATTAGCAACTACTGCATCAACACCATATGTTTGTATTTGATGTTTGGCTTTGTTGATTAATGTAGATTCATCTACATTGGTTTCTAATTTAAATCCAATACGATACGACTCATTGACTAGGCCTTGAAGTTCTCTGATGTGCTTTTTGCCCGGTTTTAATTTTAGGACCCATTCATCTGCACCACTAGGTTTCTTACCAGTTTCAGGTTCTGTAAAATAATCTAATACTGCAGCTGCATGGATCCATACATCTGGAGTGTCACGTTTTGCTACTGTTCGACAAACGGTCAACATCCCATCCGGAGTACCATCTCTGTAGACAGTTGGTAAAGCAAAAGTAGGTCGTGCAGAAGTTTTGCCAACGATACAAATTACATCGTGACCCATTCTGTGTAAGTATTCGGAAATTAGCCAACCAGTTCTGCCGGATGAGGCATTTTGAATTGCCCTAACGGCATCTACTGGAGCCCTATTTGCACCCAGAGTTATAGCAACTGTTTTCGAATTTTGATTATTATTTGCGATGTGACACAATGAGGCTACTATAGATACTGGATCTGGTTGTTTTAACTTACCTTCTTCTATTTCATTCAATATTACATGGCTTCCTTCATTTCTCAAATCTTCTATGAGATTTGATGTTACAGGGTCATCGAACAAATCATTATGCATAGACGGAACAAAAACGAGTTTGGAACCACGTCCCCTTGTGGCAGAAAGAGCCATTAAAAGTGGAGAATCAATTATTCCATGGATATGTTTTGCTATTGTATTTCTAGTAGCTGGAGCGATTAAAACAATATCGAAATCTTCCAATTGTGACATCTCACTATTCCATCCTAGATGTACTTCAGTATCAGCCCCCCAAGATACGGCTAATGGAGTAACTATCTTTGTTGCCTCATCGCTCATTACAACCGTTAATTCCGCTTGGTGTCGTCTTAATTCCCTAGTCAATCGAATAGATTCGACAGAAGCAATACCTCCTGATATGGCTAACAATACCCGTTTCCCAGCCAGAGCATCACTATGAATAGAAACGCCGGTGTCCTTTGTCACATCATCCCGAGGGTATGGATGTTCAAGAGTGCGTCGCCTTCCGTTGAAGTCTTAGAGGAAGGGTTATTCGCCGATATATGGCCAACAGCGACTTTGATTTATTCAGTCGTAGAATGATTACTTTTGGCCTCTTAGACTTACTCATTATGCTATTGATCTTTAGCACCTTATCATTCACTGAAAGTTCAATAATTCTAGGTCTTAGTCTTGGTTTTGGATTCTTTTCAATTTTCTATGGTTTAATTGTAGTCATAGGATTTGCAAGACGAAGTAACCAATACGAGCTAAAACTAGCTAATTTCTTATCATTTGTTTCAGGATTTTTCCTGATTATTGGAGGTATTCAATTTTTGATTGCAATACTAGCGAATGATTTAATCCTGAGTTTACAAAGCATTTTATTGATTTTATTAGCAAATTCCACACGTAAAAGGACCCTTACACTAAGACATCCAAAATTTATTTCTTGGTATAGGAAGGAAGAAAATTCGGCTTCAATTTTGAGTGCAAACGAAGTGTTTGCTACCTGTCCAAGTTGCAACAGTTTACTTGCTGTGGTACCAAAATTATTGACTATCGAAGATAAGTGTCCACATTGTAATCGTTACTTGGTAATTCGAGAAGAAGAATAACTCAAATTTTCTCCAATGCAGTGGCTATTCCCATTCCGCCACCAATACACATGGTTGCTATTGCTTTTTCAGAACCCGTTCTTTCGAGTAGTGAGGCTGCTTTGCAGGTAATTCTTGCCCCTGAAGCACCCAATGGATGGCCAATTGAAATAGCACCACCATCCAAATTTACTTTATTGGCATCTATACCTAATTCATTGATACATGCCAGACTTTGTGAAGAAAACGCTTCATTAAGTTCGAAAATATCAACCTCATCCAAATCCCATCCGGCTCTTTCAAGACATAGTAATGTAGAGGCAACAGGACCCATCCCCATATATTCTGGAGCGCAACCTGTTACGGCAGTTGAGACAATCCTAGCCAGCGGTTTGAGTGAATTTTGTTTAGCAAATTCCTCACTACAAATAATTGCGAAAACCGCCCCATCTGTTAATGGCGAAGAAGTGGCAGCAGTGACGGACCCTCCTTCCTTGAATACTGGATTCAATTTACCTATAGATTCCAAATTACTGTCATGTCGTATACAACCGTCTTCTGAAACTACCTCCTCTTCTGAAAAAACACTACAAATTTCAGATTTAAAATTACCATTTTTTAGTGCTAATGACGATTTTTCATGAGAAAGTAGTGCGAATCGATCTTGGTCTAATCTATCGATAGAATATTTTTCCGCCACATTCTCAGCTGTCAATCCCATGTTAATGTAAGCTTCAGGATAGTTTTCTTCCAAACTTGGACTTGGTGACCAATTGAAGCCCCTTCTCTTGACTCGGGACATTGATTCAATCCCCCCAACCAAGAAGCAATCACCCCAACCTGACTCAATATTCGCTGCCGCCACATGGATAGCTTCCATAGAAGAACCACAAAGGCGATTGAATGTAGCCCCTGGTATAGTATCGGGTAATCCAGCTAGGAACGCTATCATCCTACCTAGGTTGTATCCCTGTTCACCTTCTGGATAGGCACATCCAACTAAAACATCATCAAATGAAGTAGGTGTGATTTTGGAACGGGAGATTAACTCTCTAGCAACTTGTCCGCCCATTTCATCAGGTCTAATTTTCTTCAAGGCACCTTTGTGGGCACGATCAAATGGTGACCTCATCCAATCAACGATAACTGCTCCCATGCCCTACCCCAATGGTGATGGACGATAACCATTGAGTAATATCAATTATGAATGTGGGTTCAAGACCGGCGGGTTCTTGAAAGATAAATAAGTCCGATTGATTATGATAAGAGAATGCTCCAAACATGGGTTCTACGCTGATGACCATTTATGCCCTGCATGTAATGAAGAAGGGAGATTCATTATGAGAACTGGCGAACGAAATAGCCTTGCTAGAAGACTTGCTCTGGTCCTAAGGCACGCCCCCGAAAAATTCGATCTTGAAATGGACATAAATGGCTGGATTGACGTCAAAGATATTATCAAACAATTCAAAAAAGGTGGTAAAAGATTTCATTGGTTACGCCCACATCATTTCAAGGCAATTGCTGAAACCGACCCAAAAGGAAGGTACGAAATTAGAGGTAATACCATTCGGGCAACTTATGGTCATACCGTAGAGATAGAACTTGACCTACCTACGGATAACATTCCTGACGCATTATATTTCCCATGTGATCCTGAACAATGTGAAAATCTACTCGAAGTCGGCCTAACACCTAGTGGAAGAGCTCATGTTCACCTCTCAGCAACGATTCGTAATGCTGCGGAAGCAGGTCATGTTCACTTTCCATTACCTACAATTCTAGAAGTCGATACTGCACAAATGTATGCCGCAGGCGAAACCATTTGGCACGCTGGAGTTACAGTATACCTAACTGAAAGTGTACCTCCTGAATATTTGTCAGTGATCGACAACGATGACCCGGAATACCTTGTAGCAAGGGCACGTTGGACTGAAGAAGAGTGAATTACTGAAATTCGCCACAAAGGGAACAGAAATCTAAATCTCCCAAGAGTTCAGCATCGCATTTATTGCATCTACCTACTGAATTACTTTCTGCTTTCACCTCTGTTTCATTAATCACCCTGACAGGTTCATCGCGGGTAATGAATGGGTTTTGAACAGAATCATTCAATTTCATAGTTTGCTTGAAATTAATACATTCTTGAATAGCGTTTTGTAATCGATTGGATACACGAATCCTTTCCTCTTCCGATTCAATTCGGTCTAAATCGGCCAATCTACTTTGTAACCATCTTTGAAATCTGTCGAGTTCACTCGTACCAGACATATACCTCGCAAGAGGATGGGGGAAATTAACCTGACCTGTGATAGTCCGTGAAATATCTCTGTGTACAGGATAACACAAAATGCCTCATCCCCTCCCCGAACTGATAATTATGGCTCACATCTTGGTGAAATTTGGTGGTGGCCTGATTACAGATAAATCCCAATTAAAGGTCATTAATCAGGAAGCCATCACAGAATTATCTGTGTTGACTCATTATTTAATTGAAAATGGCCATCAGATTACAATTGTCCATGGTGCTGGATCTTTCGGACACCTTAAAGCCAAAAAATGGCAAATATCTGAAGGTCATATTTCTGATATCGAAAAGGAGCAATTTGTTGCTGTAGCAGCAATACGTCAAGATATGAGGGAACTTAATTCATACATAACACAGGAATTGAAAATACAAGGTGTAGAATCAATAAGCTTCCCTCCTTCAAATTGGGCCAGGGGTATAGGTCCAAATTTCAAAGGTTCATTAGCCGATATCGCAAATTGTATGCCAAATATAGTAGCAATAACATTTGGAGACGTGGTAGACTGTGAAGAACCAAGGAAGTTTGGAATTCTATCCGGTGATGATTTAATGGTAAGGCTAGCCAAAGAAATCGACGGGATTACACATTGTATATTCCTTCTAGGAGACACTGAGGGATTACTAACAGCACCGCCATCTCACCCCAATTCAAAATTAGTCCCTAAGTGGTCACGCAATCTAGCCATTAATGGAGAACACAACACCTCAGAGGACGTCACTGGAGGAATTTTCCTAAAATTGGAATCCGCAGCAGAAATTACCCAAGTTGTACCTAATGTTTGGTTCTTAGACGGTAGAAAACCTAATCGTGTGAAGGAATTAATCGAGACAGGACATACGAAAGGGACTCAAATTGTCCCCTGATTCGCGATAATCAACATCATAATCCATCTCCATTATAGGATGAATGCGCCTCAAAGGACTGTAAATCATGACCGCTACTTCGACCCCACTAGATGGTATGGATACATCTCAAGTAGAGATGATGGAAGAATTATGTCTATGCTTAGATGAAAATGACAATGTGATAGATTCCTCGAGCAAATTAACCACTCATTATGGAGAAGGCATTAGACATAGAGCATTCAGTGTACTAATTTTTGACTCTAATGATCGTTTGTTGGTGCAACAAAGGTCTACAGACAAAATTACATTCCCTGGAGTCTGGGCTAATTCCTGTTGTAGCCATCCATTAAACATAGCAGGGGAAAATGGAGATGCAGTAGAGGGAGTAATTCAGGCTGCCAGAAGGAAGTTAGACCAAGAATTAGGCATACCTGAAAATGTCACCAACGATTGGCAATTCAATCATATTGGTAAATTTGAATACAAATGTCGGTGGGACCAAGATTGGGTAGAACACGAAATTGACCACGTCTTAATTGTAAGAGCAGATTGTGAAACCAATCATAATAGGAATGAGATACAGGCAATCGATTGGTTAGACAGAAATGCTCTAAGTGAAATGATGGAACGAAAAGGGAGATGGAAGAGTCAACTAATAGCACCTTGGTTTGAAGCGATATACCTGAATTTTCTGAATTCTAATGATTTTACTATTGAAGGGATTATTGATAATCCTATTAATGAAATCATTAGATGTGGAGAACTATCTGTGAATCATCCATCTAATTCCGCCAGTAATGTATTATCCGCACTCGAGAATCACAGGGATATCGTCGAGTCAATAATCAAAGAAAGTCTATCAAAAATACAACAAGAACGATTGCGTGGTGCAATGTCACACCTGTTTACTGGCGGTGGAAAACGACTCCGGGCCATACTCCCTAGGCTAGTAGGTGATGCAGTAGGGAATGGCCATCAAGGCCATTACACATTAGGAGCTTGTATCGAAATCATACACAATTTCACTTTGGTTCATGATGATATTATGGATCAAGACCCAATAAGAAGAGGACTCGATGCAGTTCACGTAGCATATGACGACGCAACTGCCATCAATGCCGGTGATGCAATGTTGGCATTGGGCTTTGAAATGTTAGCTGATAGCGAACACATACAAGATTCTCAACTCCGCCAAGTAGTCAGTACAATTGGGGAAATGGTTAGGCATGTCGCTGAAGGGCAACAAGATGATTTCGAATTTGAAGAAAGAGAATCAGTTTCGGAGGAAGAATACATAGCCATGATTGCTGGAAAAACTAGTGCTATGTTCAAAACCTGTGCCGAGACTGGTACAATTTTAGCAGGAGGAGATAAGGAAACAATAGAAAATATGGCTAAATGGGGCCTTAACCTAGGATTATGTTTCCAAATAATGGACGATTACATCGATATGACTAGTGATACAGAAACCCTCGGCAAGCCGGCTGGAAGCGACATAGTTCAAGGGAAAAGAACACTGATTGCTATACATGCTCTAGAGAGTGGTGGTAATCTACCAACATTCAGGAAATTGTTTGGAACTGAATCCGATAATTTGACTGATTTATCAATAGCCGTTGAAGAACTTCGAGATAATGGTTCAATTCAATATGCCTTAGATAGAGCATTGGAACATCATAAAATCGCCCATGACTGTCTAGACAAACTCAATCAATCGCAAGCAGTTGATCTACTACGTGATATGACTGATTTCCAATTGGTTAGAATCAATTGATTAATCTGTATAGTTTGCTTCACCAGGAACTTCAGGCTTGAGTCCTTTTCGTTCTCTGATTTCACCAACGGTCTTTTCGAATAGCGATGGTGGCAACATCTCGAAGCCTGCGTTTTCAGTGTTCCAAACTGCCCTTCCCTGACTGGCAGCACGAATATCGTTTGAGAACCCAAAGGTTTCCGCTACTGGCATCTTTCCGATAACAGAAGCAGTTCCACCATCTACCGGCATATCCTCAATAATTCCACGGCGATTTGTGACCTCTCTGGTGACACCACCGATCACATCATTTGGAGCATCTACGCGTATGTTTTGCATTGGTTCTAGGATGACCGGACGTGAACGAATTAGTGCACCCCTACATGCATTCCTAACCGCAGGAATGGTTTGAGCAGGACCACGGTGAATTGCATCCTCGTGTAACTTTGCATCTACTAGCCTCATCATGACTCCCATCATTGGTTCTTCAGCTAGAGGGCCTTTCTTACAGACTTCGTTGAATCCTTCGATAATCAACTCTCTTGTCTCGTGAAGGTTCTGTATACCCTTTGTGTCATTAACTAGAACATTTGTTCCATGAATAGCGTATATTTTCCTCATTAAATCTTTTGACATTCCGAATTCCGCAAACTGATCTCCAACTCCTTTGGCATCCTTGTTTCTGACAGTTCCATCTCCAAATACACCTTCGCGTAGAGCCTGAATTACATCTGCAGGTAGTGGTTCCGCTTCGATATAGAACCTGTTGTGTCGGTTGGGTGATTTACCTTCAAAGGCTCGCCCTTCATTGTTAGATTCAATCGACTCTCTGTAAACGACAATCGGTTCACTAACCTTTACTTTGATACCCTGTTCTTCTTCCAATCTATATACAGTGATTTCGAGATGTAATTCCCCCATTCCAGCAAGTAATGCTTCACCGGTCTCTTGATTCGTAGACACTTGAAGTGATGCATCGGATTTTGCAAGACCTCTAAGTGCGTCAATAAATTTTGGTAGATCTTTCATTGCCTTTGGCTCGACTGCCACAGTAACTACTGGTTCAGAATAGTGACGAATCGCCTCAAATGGTTCGGAATCTTTGTCTCTTGAGATTGTAACACCGGCAGCTGCACTGCGAATTCCCGTGATTGCAGCTATGTTTCCAGCGCTTACAGAAGGAACTTGTATTCGATCTCCACCGACCATCATGGCTACCTGTTGCACACGTTCTGCTTTCGCTGCCCCAATAGCCCACAGGGATTCACCGTGTTTTATTGAACCGGAATAAACTCTTCCAACAGCAACTTCACCAGCGTGAGGATCCATCCAGATTTTAGTAATCATCAGTGAAAGTGGCCCATCGGAGTTGCACTCCATCATAGCCTTACCTTCTTCTGAATCTAGATCTCCTTGCCAGATGTTTGGTATTCTGTATTTTTGGGACACAACTGGTGATGGTAGCGTCTCAACAGCCATGTCGAGGAGGACTTGGTGAACTGGTGCCTTCTTTGCCAGACCGCGCTGGTCATCAGCAGCGCAATGCTCGAATATGTCCTTGAAATTTAATCCGGACTTTTGCATATAAGGAACTGACATACCCCAGTTATAGTATGCTGAGCCAAATGCTACGGTTCCATTTTGAACGGATACCTGCCACTCCTTTCGAACATCTTCTGGTGCGAAAGTAGAGATTAATTTGTTAACTTTAACAATGATTTTCTCAAATCTTGCCATCATTTCTGGACCATCAATCTGTAATTCATTGATTAACCGGTCTACCTTGTTGATGAACAGAACAGGCCTAACTTTCTCTTTCAATGCCTGACGGACTACAGTCTCAGTCTGAGGCATGGTGCCTTCAACAGCACATGCTAGGATTATGCAACCATCTACAGCTCTCATGGCTCGGGTAACGTCTCCACCAAAATCGACGTGTCCAGGAGTATCAATTAGGTTGATGAGATAGTCTTCTTCACCAACTAGGTGAACCATAGAAGCACTAGCTGCATTAATAGTAATCCCTCGTGCTGATTCCTGTTCGTCGAAATCCAAAACTCTGGATTTACCAGCAAGGTCCTCAGACATCATACCTGCACCGGCAATCAGATTGTCCGAAAGTGTTGTTTTACCATGGTCAATGTGTGCTGCGATTGCTAGATTCCTAATTCTGTCACGTTGGTGCATGACTTCTGTTGCTCTTGCAATATTGTCTTCCTTTCGGCCCATTTTCTCAACCTCTAGTTGGGCCGGCGACCTGACATCGGTTCATAAATCCGATTGTATCACTACGTGATACAAAACCAAAGTTTACCGTGTTGGAAATTGCCATCATCGCGCAGATGCTGCAATTCTCTCGATCTCATCTTTCTTACCAACTGCAAATGATGCGACATCACCCGCTGCGGCTTTGTTAAGTTCTGAAATTATACCCTGAGTTAGAGTTCTAGTACTCTTTGCTGTAGCTGAAGCACAGCCTTTTGAAAGATTTCTCAAAGCTACATCGAGCCTTCTGCTTGGAGAGGAATCTACAGCCTTTGGCTGACTCACAGCACCGAACTTGATTCGTGTAGTCTCTTCACATGGAGCAGAATTTACTATCGCATTGATAAAATGTTGAAGCGGATTTTCTCCGGTTTTCTCTGCGATATTGTCTAAAGCAAATTCGAATGCTTTTGCGCAGTGTTGTTTCTTACCACTAAATTTACCGGTTCTCATTAGATTATTGATAAATCTCTCAATCACAGATAATTTTGACTTACCAAACCATGCATTAGCATGCCTTCCTCCACTGTGAGGAGTGCCGATTGTTGTTAAATTGATGTAGGGGGCTAAACCTGGGTCTCCACATACAACTTCTTGTGCGTCCCACTTGCCAAATACCATAGTCCCGATACCAGCAATTGGTGCAGCTTGTTGTGATTCGCTTTCTGTCATGAAAATCACCTGACCGGTTTTTCTTTTCGTCCACGAACCATCTCATCAAGAGAGACTCCATTGACCTTGATAACTTTGAATCGAACTCCTGGCAAATCTCCGTATGAACGGCCCATTCTACCTCCGATTCCTTCGACTAGAACTTCATCGTGTTCATCGATGAAAGAAATTGCCCCGTCTCCTGGTGCGAAAGCAGTCAATTTGTTTCCAGTGCGAATTAGGGAAATCTTGACAGCCTTACGAATTCCTGAGTTTGGCTGTTTTGCCTCAATTCCAACCTTTTCTATTACAATACCCTTGGCTTGAGTTGATCCTCGAAGAGGGTCGTGCTTGAGAACGCCTCCTTGGCGCCTCTTGTTTTCACGATTCTTGAATTTCCTTTCGTTCCAGCGGAACTTCTTACGATCCTTCTTCATTTTCGGTCCAGAGAACAATCCACGACCCAGTACAATCACCTCGAAGGAACGCCCCGCCGACCTACCCCCCATATAAGAGCGTGACGGACTCACCAAAGGTGAGGTGTATAGTGGGCAATCTTCACCAACATTCAAGCAGCAGTCGCGTCGGGTAGCAATCATGGCCTTTAGGGACCTGTTAGCAGGAGTTGTGAAAGTCGACGAACCAATTAGCGTCAATCACGGTATGCTTAACCATTCAGAATCGATAAATCACAAGGCTGTAGTATTCAACAAAATCACAGAAGCAGATGGGCTTCGCTCGGCAGTAAATGTCCTTGCTAGAGATCGTTTGTGTGAAATTTTCGATGTTAGCCCAGGCGAATTAATCGATATTCTTGCTTGGGCTATGGCTAATCCTTCGGAACCTCAATTAGTCGATTCAAAGAATGCCCCTGTTTTAGAAAATACACAAGATACTGTAGACCTTACAAAATTACCAATACCATGGCATTACCCAGAAGACAGGGGCCGATATCAATCCGCATCTGTTATTATCGCTCAATATCAAGGTATCAGAAATATGTCATTTCATCGACAATTTCTCCGAGACAGAAATCATTGTGTTTCCAGATTTGTGCCAAGGCATCTTAGGACTATGACCGATAAGGCTAGAGCGAATGGAGAAGAAATTGACATTGCTGTAGTTAATGGACCAGATGCCACTGTGTTACTAGCTGCCGCAATGTCATTTACTCATGACTTAGACGAATTGACTGTCGCAGCCGCTTTACATGAGAAATTACATGGTAAACCACTGGAATTAGTCAAATTAGCCAATGGTATTGAGGTACCTGCTGATTCGGAATTTGCTATGGAAGCAAAAATTACTTTGGCGGACGATGATGAAGGACCCTATGTAGACATAACTGGAACAGTAGACGATGTTAGGCAAGAGCCAGTAATCCAATACGATGCAGTTCATCATAGAAATCAGGCTATTTTCCATGCCCTTATTCCAGCGGAGGTTGAACATCGAACATTAATGGGTCTACCTAGGGCACCTACAATCAAAGCCGCAGTCAACGAAGTAGTTCCCTGTTCAGATGTATACATGACAGATGGCGGAAGCGGATGGTTGTCTGCAGTTGTTGCAATAGAACCAAAGCAAGAGGGCGATGGTATGAAGGCAATCAAAGCGGCTCTACATGGTCACGGTTCTATGAAGCAAGTCACTGTTGTTGATACCGATATTGATTGTTCAAATCCCGTTCGAGTAGAATGGGCTTTGATGACAAGATGGCAGCCAGACACAGATACTTTGATTTTATCAAACCAAAAGGGCTCAAGTCTAGATCCATCGCGAGGAGAAGACGGCTTAACTAGTAAGATTGGAATCGATGCAACTCTACCCCCTGGAATAGATCGAAAACCGTATGAAAGCGTATTATGAGGTAGTTACATGAGGACGGCCGATATCGGTGTAAGCCTCCAACATCCAAGAAGGAGCCTTGGCAACAGGCACAGAAGTCAAGCAGAGAAATTCTACAAATTAGGCGAAAAAGACAACACAAACCTATCTTGGGCAGAACAGAGTGCTAGACAAGCCGTCTTACACGATTTTACTCATCCAGACAACTGGAGAATTTTACTTAAAATTAAAGTGAGATTGCAAGATAATGAAGGTATACGTTCGGTACTGGATGAGGTTTTTTTAATCCTAGGAAGAGATCCCGAGTTGCTATCTCAAATTACGAACGTTAACCTATTGAATTCTGCATCAAATTTACTCGAGGCAGCCCTATCAGTAGATCCCTTGGATCCAGATGACTGGTGGAATTTAACGATGCAAGAAGGAGGTGTCGAAGAATTCTGCGAAAGAATACGACGACTAGATTTCACCGACCCTCGTGCAAATATTTTATTTTCCAGAAGAATGGAAAGATTACTTGAAGATGGATTTGAAGAGGAGTATCTTGATTTAACTAAGAAATTACTAGCTCAAAGGCCATCGAATTATGAAGCCTGGGATAGAATGGGTAAACTCCATGAAAGGAGAAATGAATTTGACCTAGCCTGGTTTTGTTATGACCAAGCACAAGCACATTCCACTAGCCTAAAATCTAGGGATGAATTTAGAGCAAGAATGGAATCCCAAATTGACGGACGAGGTAAAGTACCATGGAAATCACCAGATATAACCGATAGAGTTGAGTTTCTTACTCGTATGCAATCGTTAGCCGAAAATAAACATCAAGAAACGAATCCATCAAATGATGAAAGTACTGATGAAACAGAATTAACGGAATTACAAATCGCAGAAGAATTGCTAACTAAAGACAGAATTTCTGAGGCGTTTTTCATTGCTAGGCGTCTTGCTGCAGAAGGAGATTCCAAAGCAATGGCACTTACAGAAAGAATTCAAGAGATGATGAGAAATGGATAATGAGTCTGAGTGGGTAGTCGTTTGGGCGGTTCCTAAGGAAGAATTAGAAATGCCATGTTGGTTAATGGTTAGACATAAAGAACGTGGCTGGGAATTACCCGGTGGGTCAATAATGGAAAATGAAACTTATGATATTGCTGCCCTAAGGGAACTTTTCGAGGAGTCAGGATTACTTGGTATTGCGACAAATTTCGAAACTAATTTACTCAAAGATGGTATTGTAGTCAGAGTGGTTATTGACGAAGAACCACAGCCATACGGTTGGGATTCAAATGATGAACAAATACTCGAAGTTGGTTGGTGTATAGATATCCCCGGGGAATTATATTGGGGGGAAGGAGAGATTCAAAAAATCATTAATCATGATTGGAGCGCTTCTAGTAGTCTCTCGTCCTGAATCTTATCCTTCTTTGTCCTTATTTCTTCAATCCAATTTTGTTTGTTTAGCATAATAGCCGCATCAATTATCATTCCCAAATCATTACGTTCACTACCGCTCACATCTCTTGACAAAATTGGCATTATATTCTCTATCAATTCTACAACATCTAGTTTGTTGGAAGGTATCCAAGCAGAACCTGGAGATGACCTAGGTTGAGCATTTTCAATTCTAATAGCCATCCGCGGAGCATCATCTACAACTTCTTCCAAGGCTATGTCTAACCATTCGAGAGAAGCTACAAGAGATTCAGCCTCCATGTTGGATTCGAGAAATAATTCTCTGGCGGTCCATAGGTGCCTCATTGCTGAATCTAAATCTTCCATTGATAACAAAATTCGACCAACCTCTAAACGAGATAATCCCCTAATTTCATTAGGGAATCCAGATTCTTTGGTAATTTCTGCATGGATTGCTAAAGCCATCATAACCTCACCACGATTACTGTGCCATGTTGCTTGATTTAGCATTGCAATGCCATGTAAAGCCGATTGTGGCGCTATTGCATTGAGTCTTTCAGCACACCACCTTAGTTCTGCACCAGAAACCTCGGGACCATCTAAGGCAAGTAGTGCTCGCTCCATTCTAATTCTAACTTCACATTCTAAATCACGTTCCTCACTTGATCTCGAACGTTGCAATAGTTCAGAACTAGTCACACTTGCATTAGCAACATCTCCTTCCATCAACAAGCCCTGCAGTCCTATTAGGTCTCGTTGAAGTGGAGTTAATTGAGTTAGAATCTCATCTGGGCCAGATATATTTTCTAAAATCATGCATGATGCTATTAGAAAGATGGAATCCTTTGGTAGGTCTGAAATTGCTATTTCCCCTAGATTTAATTTTTCTAAAAGGAGTTTTATATCGTTCATTTTATCACTTCATCCGCTACATTAGCCATAATTATTGATTCCAATTCGACCTCATCACAAATCCCCGTCCAACCGGCTGCACCAGGGTGTCCACCACCTTCTCCGCCCAATCTATTTGCTAAATTTTCCATAAATTTACCTAAATGAATGCCGTTTTTGGTAGCTATTTGAGTAGCCCTAGCGCTTAACCTAACATTATCTGTTTGTCTTTTGTAAACGAATGCTGCATGGGCTCCAGATGATAGTAAAGCATGGGCTACTATTCCTTCATTCGTACCAGCTCTAGTAATTGCGACCATAAATTTTCCAACCTCAGATATTTTAGAACGAGTTACCGCTTTATGGATTGATATTCTTTGAGAGTGATTCAAATCTTCACTTTCCATTTTTTCTATAATATCCACTGGGTTTATTCCAGAAAATTCGCTTATTTCGGATACTCTCTTATGGCAACCAGGTCTAGAATGCTTGAATCGACCAGTATCGGATATGATTGCTGATAAAAGAAGGGAAGCCTGATTTGCGCTAGGTTGAAGATTTTCAGATTTCATCCAATCCCAAATCATTTCTGCGGTTGAAGAATAATCTCCAATTAACTCTAGAGTTTCTTCTGGCCAATCGTCAGATGCAGCAGAATGATGGTCGACTACACAAATTGGGACGTCTGGGAGCCGGAAACCCACCTGACTAGGTGAAGCACAATCTACGATTATTACACCGGCTAATGTGCGAGGGAAAGCCGGCCTGTTTGGATCAATGTGGAGGAAGTTATAGTCAGCCCCTTGGAGCATCCTTTTTGCCAAACCACCAATGTATATACCACAAGTTTTGGAGTCGGCTGATATTGCAGAGGACAGAACAATTCCTGAACCTATGGTGTCCATATCTCCATTTTTATGGGTAATTATTGCTATTGGTCCCTTTGAAGAATGTCTTTCTATCCAATCACTCAATTGGGACATATCTATTGGCATCAAACCACTCAATCAATCGGCGTTTTCTGTGGCAACTTTGTACTGATCGCGTAACTCTTCTTCTCTTTCGTTCAAATTACTAAGATGAGTTTCAAGTGTTTCTTTTGTTGATGCCAAATCATTGGCGAGGGATTCTCTATCTTCTACTTCCAATAGTACACCGCCTAGAGCACGGTAAACCGACCTGTCTGGAGATTGATTGTTTAGCGCTTCTATAGTCAAGGATACCTCGTTGAATTGAGCGGTCAGAGATTGGATTTGGCCTCGGATAATCTGTAATTCTTGTACTATGCTCTGAAGTTGTTGTTCCATGTAAATTCACCTCTTAATCAACTGATTTTAATGTGTCGTGGGCAGCGGCAAGACCTCTCATTACGGTATTCCAACGTGCCCTCATATCAACGAATAACGGCTCGCTTTCTTCAACAATAATCATATCTTGGTTAAGACTTACTTCCGCTTCTGTAGTTAATGCGGCAAACAAAGAATTGGCATATTGGCTGGTGATACGCAAAGATAAGTTGAGAGATTCACTCTTCTTCATCGCTGACATTTTCTTCACCAGCTAACTTGCGTTCGTATTCCAAGGCTGCTTCTTGAGCAATTACAGTCATGTCGGTGGCTGTAGCGCCTTCCATACCACGCCTGATGACTCGAGTGTTGGCATCGGTAGCACGAGTAAATGGTTCCCAAACACCGCCTGAGAATTTATGACCGCATTTTTTGCATTCCCAAATACCTGCTACTTGACGTGTAACCTTTTGGTAATGACATACTGGGCATGTATAATTTCGAGACTTCTTCTTTAGCGCTGCCCCTGCCCTTCTTCGTACACTTACACCATATCGTGAACCATACTTTGCAGTAGCACCGAGTTTCTGAGTTCTCTTTGCCATTTCACTCACCTTCTAATTTTTCGTTTACTAAATCTCGGAGTTCAGCACATCTTGAGCGGGCCTCATCCATGATGTCAGCGAATTCGGCGGCCGTGAAGATTCCCTTTAGACCCTTCTGCAATGAATGGACGTGATCATCATCACCCAAGGTTATGTGTATCCTTTCATCACCACCAAGTTCTTCTCTCTTGTCGGCATCATATACGAATCTACCACCGACCTTGTGGTAAGAACACATTATTGGGGTTTTGGATACATCTAATGGCATATCTTCTCCAACTTCAAATCTCTCAGCAGGGACAGTAGCACTGCGAAGAGCAGCAATTGCCGCAAGTCCGAATGCATCGAACAAATTACCATCATCCGATACTGCAAATACATCAAGAATAACCTGCCATGCTTTTTCGCCAGGAATGATGCACAAATCTTCGGTATTAATGCAACCTGATTCTCTAATTCCTCTGTCCACAACTCGACCAAGTTCGATTGATTCGGCACTAGGCGGTCCTGCTTCCCAATTTCTACCGGCTACCGGCCTGACCTCTGCACTGCACATAAGACCGCCTTCATTAGGTCGGTCGGGGTAAGGAGTCATAATCTGGAATTTAACACCAGCTAACACAATAGTGTCCCCCATTCTTACCCTCGCAGAGCCCTCTGCACGTGGCAGACAATTGATTTCTAATTCAACATCTCGACCTTCAAATCTCTGACGTCCGTCATGTCTCTTGTCTTCGAGTGCCAATTCGGCTAGATGAGAGCGTAGTAAGTTAGGCACTAATGGGATGCTCATCATTCATCGCCTCCCTTAAGCGCTCTAACCATCTCTTCATGTATCACATTAGCAGCTTCCATATTGTAGTCCCATGCTTCTTGGAATTGTTCAGGAGATA
>DAOJ01000093.1:0-2925 GCA_002502365.1 Euryarchaeota archaeon UBA106 | reverse complement strand
AGATCTGCTTCACCATAATTGTCCTCTTCTTTGTTAAGGTCACAAACTACTATGTCGTGAACTTTGCCACTAGCAACTGAAACTACCATATCGGTCATCGGAATTCCTGCATGAGCAAGGGCGACTGATGCTGCAGTTATTCCCGCACATCGTGTACCTGCTTCTGCACAAATAATCTCTATTTCAACACGGATTTTGCTTCTTGGATATAGTTCTGTAAGTACTACGCTCTCCAATGCTTCTGCAGTTACTTTCGAAATTTCTCTACTTCGGCGATTAAATCCTGGTCGGATTCTGTCGGTGGTTGAAAATGGTGCCATGTTGTACCTTACATCTAAGACGGCTCTATCTTGCCGCTGTATCTTCCTTGGATGGGCTTCCATTGGCCCGTAAACTGCAGCAATGCAGTCATTCAGGCCCCAGCGAATTCTTGCTGAACCATCGGCTACTGGAACAACCCCAGTTTCGATTGATACGGGACGAACCTCATCTTTCGTTCTGCCATCTAGGCGTATTCCATTCTCATCAATACACTGTACATCTCCATATCCGCCCATCAGGCATCACCTCCAAATTCTTCTACCTTAGCTTCGGTTAGTAAAGCGTTTAACCGGTCTCTGGCATTAATGATACCATCTAGGTCTCCATCAATCCAAACTCGGCCGTTGTCCCCGGCAACCACTCTACATTCGGTTTCTTCCTTGAGTTGTCGGAGATTATTTCCACCACGGCCAATTAGTCTACCGAGTAAGTGTGGATCGATTTCTTCAACGCTTCCAGAGCGTATTGCACGCAGACCCATACCTTTCATCGTTACAACGCTAGAATGATTTTCTTCAACTTCTTGAACTCGGCATAGGATTGCATCACCTATATCGAGAACCTTCCTAATTCCACCAAATTCAGCCTTAGATGGACCAAGACTCATTGGTAAAATTGCGTTAAATGGTGCTCCGATATCGATGAACCAGATGTTACTGGTACAACCTTCGATATATCCTATCACCAAATCACTTGGCCGTGGCACATATGATGTGCGGCGCGGCTCTATCGAGACAGTACCGCCTCGATTGTTCATTCTTCCTTGCTTCAAAGCACGAAGTCGGCCGTTTATGGCTAGGACACCGTGTCCTGCTTCGTACTCCCCAGAATCGCCTAGGTCGTCCCCAGGGGCGACAAGCAGGGGTGCTTGTCGGGATCTGCGCGGTCCGTCCGCGCCATTGTCTCCACTCATGTTATCGGGCCGCGCGACCGACCCACCATTCATAACCGTATATGCTCACACCTACGGTGTGCCTAAAGATGAAAACTAATCCAATTCCT
Organism: Euryarchaeota archaeon UBA106; assembly: GCA_002502365.1. GTDB lineage: Archaea > Thermoplasmatota > Poseidoniia > Poseidoniales > Thalassarchaeaceae > MGIIb-O1. The sequence continues at coordinate 1,602 of DAOJ01000093.1, read as the reverse complement.
TCACATCAAGGCCTGAGCTTCTTTTTGCCACCCTACTAATCAAATCTGATTTCATACCACCAGGACATTCCACAACACAAGCCCATGAACCATCAGGTAACCACTCTTCTCTTTGGATTGAATCTCTGATCAATTGGTAGACTCCTCCGTAATCCTTACCCTGAATTCTAAAAGCCAGTCTAACGGTGATAAATTGGAGAGGAATTAATGCTCTTATTGCGTCTACAGCATCCTGAACCTGGCGCTCAACCGATAGGAATGGATCGACACTAAAACGGGCTTCTGCAAGTGCATTTTCGATTCTTGTAGGAGGATGTGGACCTCGTGTTTTTGGATCCGTGGCTGTAGTAGCGATTGCGTTGACGATTTGTTTACGTTTTTCTTCTACCATTTGTTTCCTTTGTACAGTAGTTAATTGAATAGTACCCTCTCTGAGAATTTTTTCTACACATACGATTAATTCTACACTACCAAAGGTATTCTCTATCGCATCAGAAGTCGGCCGGTCGCCTGCTTTAACATCTGACCAAACTTCGTCTGTGGCCAACAAATCTTCAATGACTACAGAATCATTATCCTCTTTCCACTGTGCTACTAGTTCGGGATCTACAAGAATCTCGTAGCGATTACCACCTTTTTCAAGACGGGCGATGACTGCATCATCGAGACTAACCATGAATCTGGAGAGAGGCTTTAGCCCTTAGAACAATCGGGATGTGATTCCCAATTAGTTAAGCTTGGAAAGATGGGAATGTGTGGCTTCTTTGTCCATCTTTGTGTACCCATTTCCGTCTACAATAGCAATTTCAACCGCATCGTGATTCAAATCTTCTTCGATTGATTCCCTGAGGGCTTCCAAGCCCATCTTAATTGCTGCATTTTGTGTCATATTTTCTTTCCAGTTGGCTTCGAAATGATCGATGACAGCAGACCGACCGCGACCAATAGCACCGGCATGATATGACTGATACGCACCAGAAGGGTCTGTCTCAAACAAATGCACACCATCAGCATCAACACCTGCAATTAGCAATGCTGTACCAAAGGGCCTTGCTCCACCATACTGAGTGAAGGATTGCATGTAATCACACATTTGTTTGACTAGTGTGGTGATAGGTATCGCGTCTCCATAAGTCATACGGTTGATCTGACATTGAACTCGAGCTCTGTCAACTAATTGACGAGCATCTGCAACTAATCCTGAAGTTGTGAACCCAACATGATCGTCGATTTGGTACATCTTCTCAATAGAATCAATGATTACCAATTTACTGGAAATTCTTTTGTCGACAATTAATACAACACCGTCACGAAATTTGAGACCCACTGTTGTTGTGCCTCTTTTTACTGATTCACGAGCATACTCTACTTGGTATAGACGTCCATCTGGTGAAAAGGTCGATACTCCATGGTCATATCCTCGTCCGCTCGGCTGCATTACAATCGTAATTCTCCTGAGCCGGCCTCTTATCAACCTTGACCGCAATGCTGTCTGGTGATTTACAGAATTGTATATCCTCAAATTTGCATGATTGTGATTTTATTGTATAGTCTAATTGATTGCTAGGTACTAGTTCGGAAGTCCGTGCGCGTTGCTATCTT
>DAOJ01000091.1:13380-15637 GCA_002502365.1 Euryarchaeota archaeon UBA106 | reverse complement strand
CGTTGGAGTACGTGAGCAGGCTTGGCTAGACCTTCTAGAATTGGACCAGTCATTTCTGCGCCCGCAATTCTCTGAAGCAATTTGTAGGCAATATTTGCCGAAGCCAGATTAGGGCAAACCAATACATTTGCAGGCCCGTCAAATTCCATGAATGGGAATTCGCTTTGACGGTCCGGAACAAGAGCAGTATCTGCCTGCATTGGGCCATCGATAACCAGACCGCGATCTAATTCACGCGCCATTGCGATGGCTTCTTCGATTCGATCAGTACGCAATTCGTTTGAGGTGCCAAAGTTAGAAAATGAAAGCATAGCAACCTTCGGACTAACTCCAAACCTTCGAGCAACCTTAGCGGTTTGAATGGCAATTTCTGCAAGTGTCCTTGCATCTGGATAGATGTTGATAGTAGCATCAGCAATGAACATCAATTGACCATTTACAGTCATCATGTATAGACCCACAATTCGATGCGAAGAAGGGTCAGGGCCAATTGTTTGCAGGCATGGCTTTACAATATCTGGATAGTTATGAGCGATACCTCCCAGATACCCGTCAGCGTCTCCGCAGTGTACCATCATTGGACCAAAGTAATTTGGTGACTTCAATTGGTTAATCGCATCCCTTCGTGTTAATCCTTTACGTCCACGAAGTTTGTGTAATTCATCTGCATAATCACCACGCCTGCGAGGGTCATATCTTACATCGATAATTTCGCAATCAAAAGTAAGTCCGAGCTCTTCCTTGACAGCTTCGATTCGATCGGGGTGTCCTAAGAGAATTGGATCACATATCCCTTCCACGAGACATTGTGAGGCAGCCTTAATGATAGTAGGTTCTTCACCCTCTGAAAAGACAATTTTCTTACGGTCTTTTCTTGCTTGATTGATGACGTGTCGCATAATTGAACGAGTTAATCCTAACCTAGCCTCAAGGTCCTCTCTGTACTTTTGAACGTCAAATTCCTCTGCACTAATTCGCGCCATTCCTTCATCCACAGCGGCCTGAGCGACTGCGCTTGCTTCCCAAATTAGTACTCGCGCATCGAATGGTTTTGGAATTAGATATTCAGGTCCAAATTGCATTTGTTCACCTGCATATGCAGCGGCGACTTCGTCTGGTACAGGCTCCTTTGCCAAAGCCGCCAGAGCCTTTGTTGCAGCCATTTTCATTCCTTCTGTGATTTCTGTAGCACGAACATCTAGTGCCCCACGGAAGATGTAGGGGAATCCGAGTACGTTGTTAATTTGGTTCGGGAAGTCTGAGCGGCCGGTTGCTATGATTGCATCATCACGGACTGCCTGAACATCTGTTGGAAGAATCTCAGGGTCAGGGTTTGCGAGAGCGAAAATCAATGGGCGTTCGGCCATAGATTCCACCATCTTTCCAGAGACCAGTCCACCTTTTGATAACCCGAGGAATACATCGGCATCCACCATTGCTTCAGCCAAACCGCCATCTTCTACATCTCTAGAAAAAATCATCTTGTATTCATTTAATTCACCAGCCTCAGCTCGTGATTTTGTGAGAATTCCCTTACTATCACACATCAAAAGATTATGTGGATTTACACCTAGACGGAGATAATGTTGTCCGCAAGATATTGCACTAGCTCCAGCACCTGAAATTACTACCTTTACTTCGGCAATATCTTTCTCGACAACTTCCAGTCCATTTAATAATGCAGCACCTGAGATAATCGCTGTTCCATGTTGATCATCATGCATTACTGGAATATCTAATTCTGCGACGAGCCTTCGTTCGATTTCGAAGCATTCTGGTGCCTTGATATCCTCAAGGTTGATTCCTCCGAAAGTTGGAGCAATCGCCTTTACGGCTTCGACAAATTCGTCAACGTTGGTTCGATCCACTTCTATGTCGAAAACATCAATGTCTGCGAATGCCTTGAACAAGAGGCCTTTTCCTTCCATCACCGGCTTTCCTGCTAGGGCGCCAATATCACCTAAACCAAGCACCGCTGTACCATTACTTACTACGGCTACTAGATTTCCCTTGGAGGTATATTTGTACGCATCATCAGGGTTCTCAGCAATCTCTTCACAGGGGTATGCTACTCCCGGAGAGTAAGCCAAAGATAATTCTCTAGCAGTACCATGTGGTTTTGTGGGTTCAACCCGAATCTTTCCCGCAGGGTATGCGGCATGGTATTCTAGCGCTTCTTCGCGCAGTCGGTCGTCGTCCATACTGACTCCTCGAGAACCTTCGGGCCATGCCTCCCTCTTTGATGCTATCCTACAGA
>DAOJ01000091.1:0-13075 GCA_002502365.1 Euryarchaeota archaeon UBA106 | reverse complement strand
CCCTCTTTGATGCTATCCTACAGAATTCGGTCGTTTTATCGGCCTAGTGTGACGCATTTTCTAGTGGGCCATCTCCCTCTCTAGAGGGAGACGTATGTAAAAATCAAGAGACCCACCCTTTCTTAATGTGTAAGAGTAGGCCGATGAATTGTTATCATGCCGAATCGTCGTGACCAGCTGAACAAGCGTAGGTCTGCTTTGCTTCTCGCAACTTTGATGATTTTGCTACCATGGACTGCTTTTTCCGATGTAGATAAGTTGGAAACTGAACAAGATAATCGGCAAGCCTCTCAAGTTGTTTGGGGCGCCTCAGGAAGTAACGATACAGGATGGATTGATCTTGTAGCCACCGGAGCAGATCCTGATAATGGGAGTTTTGCGCATGGTGATTTATTCTTGCCATTTGCTCCGGGAGCCGAGATTTCAAATATGACTTTCGAAATTGCAGTAAACGGCTCTGATGGGTATTGGGCCAATGAGCCTCAAATCACACTTTTAGATACTCAAACACCGATTCTAGATTGGAGAGGAAATGGCGACCTTGGTCGACAAAATCAGATGGAAAATAACCCTCCAACTGTTCAGAATGGTACTCTGAGCACTTACCTCAAACCAAATTCAATTTCAGATGCATCTTGGGAATTACCAGCAGGAGTGACCCTCACAGACATGGTAATTGAAGCATTACGTCCAGCGGATCCAAAGATTTCCTACACAGCAGTCGACATTGAGATTCATGATTATTTAGCTAATCCAATAGATGGACGACTGTACATTTTACTAGATGATGATTTACTCCACCTCGACGCTCGTTTGCAAAAGCAAATTGTAGATATTGAAACAGGAATCATGGGAAGGTCACTTGCCATAGACAATGACAATGGAAGACTATTGATAGGAACTGAAGACGGTTCGGTTCTCTCACGAAGTTTATACGACTCCTCAGAAATGCCATCTATTCGAGACCCTCAGAGTTTACCCAATTCCGGTATATATGCATTGGAGGTTGATGATTATGGAACAGTCTGGTCTGCCGGAAATTGTAGCATTCACTTCAAGCCAATTGCAGTAGAGGTCTGGAGTGAGTATGATTACTGTCAGACCTCGAATATTGAGACTCCATCTGATATGATGATAATCGCTGATAATGTTTACTTGGCAACAACAAACTCTGGAGTTCACATTCTAGATTACACCACTTCATCCTCTTCCGGCAGTGTTTCTGTATCAGTTGATTCTCAAACAGATTGGAGTACCCAGAATTTCCTTTCTTCGGACCAAATCACAGACCTCGAAGTTGTCGGGAATCATCTTCTAATCGCAACCTACGATGCTGGAATTAATCGTAGAGATTTGAATTCACAATCTTGGATTGCCACATGGTCGACAAATAATTGGCTGGCATCTAATCAGGTGCATGGGCTATCACTCACAACAGGATGGCTACATATCCTAGCCGGAACCACAGTACATTCTTACGATACAAGAACCCTAATTTTCCAATCTCAAAATCAACTTTCTACTCTTGGTTTGTATCAAAATGGCGTAACCGCAATTCCGTGGCCAGCACATCCAGGTAGAGGTCCGACCTCGTCCACATCATTGTTCAGTGACGGTTCAGGAATTTTAGCAATGCAAATTGCGGAAAATCCAGCTGGGACTCTAACTCTGGTTAGCAGCCCCTCTCTCGACGGTATGGAAGTTGTGGCTTCAATCGATGACGATGAGTCTGGTGAAATATGGGTCGCAGGAGGCACAATAATCGATCGCTTCGACGCACTAAGCCAGTCTTGGCTAAATCCAATTGATATTTCAGATTACATCACTAATCCAGGTCAGATAGTTGCCATTGAACAAGACGGAAATAACAAGGTTTGGATAGGGACCTCAAATGCAGGAGTTTTACGACTACAAAATACGGACGCTACCTATATCGGAAATGTTGGAGGACTTAGTTCTTCAGAAGTGAGCTCATTGGCATATGATGAAATAAACGCATTTTTGGTGGTAGGGCATTCTCAATCAGGAATATCCATAATTAATACCAACGCTATGACTTTAGTCGATACGATAACGACTTCTGATGGTTTAGATTCAGATTTTGTAAGATCGGTAGCGACTAGGTATGGAATAGCATACATGGCGACCCCCGATAAGGGAGTAATGAGAGTTGAATTGTCAACCTCCACCATCATTGGTTCTTGGCAATCACTTGGTGCAGATGACCTAGAATCAACTCCAGTTGCTGTAGATGACGATGTAATTTACATTGGATTGTATGAATTCGGAATTCTTGTCGTAGACAGATTAACAGGCGATATTTCCGACTTCTGGAATCAAGACACAAACTCTCTACCGGATGACGATGTTCTGTCTCTCGAAATGGACCAATTCGGAGGACTTTTGGTTGGCTCGGAAGGGTCTTTCTCACGTTATGATGGAAGTACTTGGACGACTATGACTACTAGTGGCCCTTGGTGGAACCGGCCAAATGTGTTCTATGACGTCACAAGCGATGGTGATGGATTGTATGCTGGCACCAACAGAGGTGCCTGTAAATGGAACTGGCAATATCAGTTCCAAGATTGTGTTAGTTCAGGAGATGGCTTGGAGAGCCGCTTTGTCTATTCCATTGAGATGCTTGGACCAGACAGAGCATATACTGGAGGAAACGAGGGTGCGGGTATTGTGAATATGGCCAATTTTTCTGTAATTGAGACTTGGACTGCCGGGGATGAAACCCAAAGATCCCGTACGGTTAAAGTCGACAATATTCTATATCTTGGATTTGAAAATACGGGGATAGCTCGATATGATTTACAGAACAACGAATGGCTTACTACTTGGGATGGAAGTCAAGGCTACATCGATGACGATGATGTCACTGCATTAGTTCCGGGATCAGCATATGGTACGATTTGGGCCGGAGGAGATTTTGGCCTAACTCTAATTGATGTTTTGAATGATACAGTGCTTATTGATTGGAACAGAGGTTCTAACCCGAATGGACCAACTCTATCTAATCAAATTCCAGCCGACATTGAAATCTACAATGGAGTTTTACACTATTCAACTCAGCGCACCCAATCTTGGTGGGGTTCCAGTGACAACATCATGAGAATAGATTTAGCAACAAATTCTAGCCTTAGTAATTTAGACGCTGGTGCTCAAGCAGGATGGGGTGGAGTTGTTTACGGCATTGGGACAGTAAATGACCAATTATGGATAGGTGTAAGGCAAACAGGCTCTTGGAACAACGATGAAGGAACAATTGTTAGATGGAACATGACAAATGAATCTTGGGAGGAAGATCTTGCAACAATCGGAAATGTTTTGCGAGTTAATGCTAGATTCTTAGGTGATTGTTTCCCACTGAACAGAAGCTCCTGTGAACTTTGGGTCGCATATGGTAATTTCATCCTAAGGAGGTTCAATGCAGATTCAATGACTCTGTTAGATGAATGGACAGATATTGATGGTCCAATTCGGGGAATGGAAGAATACCAAGGAGAATATCTATTCGCTAGTATGAACGGTATACTAAGGTGGAATCCTGTAAATGAAACATGGCTAAATCCATGGACGCCTGGGGACGGCCTTCCCTCCAATACAGAGAATGAATTCTATTCGATGAAGGTCATCGGAAATGACCTATGGGCAGGGAACATGGAATCCAGTGGTTGGAACTCAAATGCCCAAATTCTTATGAAAGATGGAACAACAGGAAACTGGACTACATGGAACTTAGGATCAGGTGATATCCCGAATGGATATGCGGCCGATATTACCTTGTGTGATGATATAGTACACGTCGCAATCGGCGCAAGGTTTTGGTGGGGCAATCAAGGAGGAGTTGCACGTTATGATTTTGCAGATCATGATTCAGATTCAATCACTATGGAATGGATAAGTGCGATGACTTCGGGTAGTTCTGGATTGGCCAATAACGACCCTAGGGCAGTTACTTGCGATGAAACTAATGACATACTATACATTGGTTACGACACTGAGGGAATCGGTATTGATCGGTACAATTACAACACTGAAACTTATCTACCAACAATTACTACAGCAGATGGGATTAGTGATGACAGAATTTTCCCTGGAGGGTTGCTACACGACAATAACGTTCTCTTGGCCGCCCATCAATTTGATGACCAAGGCGGAATATCTAGGTTAATCACTTCTGGAACAGCAATCGCAAACGGACAGGTATTAGATCCTGGTATGGATGGTTGTTCTATCGACAGGGCTCCTTCTCCCACCGGGCAAGTAATCTACGCAATTGGACGTTCAGGACAAACAACGGGGTTGAACAGAGTAGACAAATTAGACAGTTCCGGTTTGATAGCTAGCGGATATGACGAGCTGGCAGGTCTGACGAGCGGTCGCGTCCTAGAGATTGTTTCCAACAGCACCCATGTATGGGTTACATCGGCACTTTCTTCGAATTCATTCTATGGCTCGTCTATACTGCAAGGTGAAATCCTTTCCAATGGTTCTGTAAGGTGGGAATACGGATACAATTTCCAACAAGATGTAGTCAATGAAATGATGTTGGATGGGGAAATGATGTGGGTTACCACAGCAGGTCGAGGGCTAAAGGCAATTGATTTGAAACAACGCCGTATTATTTCCACGCAACCCGCCCTACATTCTCAAATGGATGGTATGGTTTTGGAAAACGGTACAATGTATGTTGGTCTAATGGGTAACCAGGGCTCAGCAGCCGGATTCCAAACATTCGATACCCAAAACAGACAATGGGGATATGGAAGTCTAATCGCCGGCCTTCCTAGTAATATCGTAAGAGATTTCGTTAATTATGGCGATCATGTATTGATTGCTACTCATGGTGGAATTGGAATGTTCAACACTACTCGAAATGACTGGGACAATCCAATTACCACAATCAATGGTTTACCATCACCAATTATCGAGCATTTGCATGTACTGAATACAACAATTCAGGGTGGTGGAAAAGTTCTAGCTGGTGGCTCAGCTGGATTGACTGTACTTGAAGAAAATAATCTTACTATTCTGAATACATTAGATTTCAATGATGGATTAATGGGTAATACAATAAGTGGAATTACGGAATCAGGACCAGTTTCCCGAGTGGTCCAAAACCCAGATGGAACCAACACTACGATTTACCATGACGCTTCAATATTCATTTCACATAATGGACAAGGGCCAACTCGTCCAGGAGTTGCAGCTTGGGACTTGGCAACTGACGAAGTTAACGGAACCTACAACATTGACATGATTCCAAGTAACGATGTTAGAGCCATTGTTGGTGACGATTGGGGAGTGCACATCGCTACCGATGTTTCTCCATTGGTACACTGGAATGGCAGCACTCTACAAATGGAAACCGGATCAGGAATCGAAGCCTTGCAATCTTGGCCTCCTTACGAGATGCACAGCAATGGCCAACATCTTGTAGTTATGAGTCCGCGTGGGCTTGATGTTGTGGATGTATATGGAAGGCACAATGTTATTGCGAGTGAGGTAATTACTGGATTACAGGGTGGAGATATAGACTTCAACGGATTTTACGCAGTTGGAAACGACGGTCTTCATGTCTTCAAACCAGTCGTCAGCCTTCAGGAGAAATCCAGAGAAGTTCAGCGTAGGGCAGAGCCACTGACTGTTCTGTACAATGGTATGAATTGGGACATTACGGACACAACTCACCCAGGAATGTCGACGGTATTGGTAACTCCTGAAAACCCTATGCAGATACCCTCGACTTCTGATGTAGCACCTCCAGGGAAACTCCCAATGCATGTTGGAACAATGACAATGCTGGCACCTCAGAGAGGAGCTTGGGTATGGGCTCGTACGAGTTCGCTTAATTATACAGGAAGTTGGGATTTAGCTGCTTCTAATGGAGGAATTCAACAATCTTTCCAATCTGCTATTTCGGATGTTGGGCCGGGCAGTTCTTCAGCCATTCTACAACTTCAACTTAAGTCTCCTGAAGATGGAGCGATTCAGGTTAGAATTACTTACGACTGGGAAAGAATAGAAGTTCCTACCGTTGTAACACAACTAGAAGACAGACCAAATGATGGCGGCGGGGTAATTGAAGCAACTTGGCTTCCAGCCGAAGACGCGGCATGGCATGCTTACAGATTGTATGTGTGGGATTCTACAACCGATCCACTATGGGAACCAAATCGAGAAGACTTAGATTCATTTTCAACATACATTAGGTCTGATTTCTGGTCTCGCACTAATGCAACAGTTACCAAGGCTGACAATAATGGCGCTACAGTTGAGTTACGGGATGATAGACAATATAGAGCGGCAATAGTAATTGAGTACGCAGACGGTTCTCTTGGAGTCCCTATGTCATATCCATACAACGTCACTCCAACCGATGAAGTTCCTAATCCGCCTGCTTGGATGACAGCAAATCCAATCTCGGGAGGAACCGCAGGAACTGTTGAATTAGAGTGGGCATCATGTACAGAAATAGATCGTGACAGAGTTAGAATCTGGGCGGTTCAACAGGAGATAGACAGTGCTGTTGGCCTAAGTAATCCATTGGATTTCCCTTGGAGTTTAGGTAATTCGACCACTTTGCAATTGGATGCTGGAGTTCCTTATTGGTTTGCTGCAGTTTGTGTTGATGAATCGGGCCAGTCATTAATTGAGAATGCCACAATTATTGGTCCGATTGTAACTGCTGGAGGCCTTGACGATGGAATTCCCCCACTTCCAATCACAGGAACAACTGCCTTCGATGTTCCAAATGATGAAGGAGGTAGAATCAATGTTACTTGGAACCAAAATTTAGAGGATGACTGTACGTATTATGCTGTCTATGCACTTCCTGCCTCCGGTTGGCAACCCCCATCCACTGTTGATGGTTGGCCCGTAGTAGGATATACTAGTGATTGCGAAACCACTTCAATCATTATCGATTCTCTAGGTCAAGGTAATCTAATTGATGGAACTGTATATTGGATAGGCGTAGTTGCTTTCGACGATTGGGGCAACGGAGATTTGGATAATGTTCTGGTAGTAGACGCTACACCCGAGGCAGATTCAGATGGAGTAGCTATCCCACCAGATAGAGTAACAGGACTAGAAGCATGGGACTACGCAAATGACGATGGTTCGGCTATAGACATACGTTGGAATCGTTCATCTGCTGAGGACTTTTCTTACTACACGATATGGGTTTCAGAATATCCCCTTGACGATGTAACTGAAATTTGGGATTCATGCAGTGAAGCCCCCTCATCATGTGGCCTTGTGATAATCAATCAACGGCAATTTGGTGCTAGCTTCCAATTGGAATACACAGCAGATAAGGCACTATACGGAAGTTCCCTAGATTCATTAGAAGTGAGGTCAATTCAGTCAATGATACCTCTCTATGTGACCGTAACTATCCATGATATTAGTGGTAATGTACACTTAACGGAACTATCTGACCACATGGTTCTAGTTACTCCAATGGATAACAGAGGAGACGTATCACCACCTGATCGATTACCAACTCCAGTGCTCCAAGATCGCCCTAATGATGCCGGTGATGCGATGTTTGTAGAATTCCAAAGCAGCGATTCTTCCGATATTGCAGAGTATTGGATTTATGCGGTTATTGACACCCCTGTTTTACTCGAAAGAATTGATGATTTACACCCTGCAATGGTGGTCTCTAGAGAACAAGACCTGCCAGTGTTACTAACTGAGTTTTCAGCTCATGGTGATGATTTAGCTACTCCGTTGGTCCCCAATCGCAGAATTTACGTAGCGGTTGTCGCAGTAGATTCATCAGGAAACGCGTGGATGGACAACCTAGCTAGCACTTGGATTGAGTTGTCCGATGAACTATCAGCAGATCCTTGCCCAGAGTGTCCGGATGTAAGTGGAATAAGAGCGAATTGGAATGCTGCAGGATCTCTTATCGAGGTTAATTGGGATAACGAAGAAGACCCAATTTACGCTAATTATTACGCATTCGTCAGCCTTGATCCATTTGACGACACACGTGATGCTACATTAGTTAAGTCAGGTATTCGCGATACTATCCTAATTTTAAACGAATTTAACGGCTCGATGATTGATCGTGATGAAACTTATTGGATTGAAATTGTGACCTACAATGGGCAAGTTCACACATATTATGCAGACCCCGTCGAAGTGCTCCCTTGGAAGGAATCAAATTTCGGTACGAACCAACCAGGCGATGAAACCTCTGGAGAATCATGGGTAGATAGAATTCTTGCAGGAGAGATGAATATGGCGATTATTGCCCTTTCAGTTGCAATGTTGTTAATTGGTGCAATGATGTTCATTCGACCAAGAGGTGATTCTGCTCCTCAACCATGGGAGATGGGTGCTATGGAGGTTGAACTTGAAGAGCAGCTAGAACGTGAGGCAGCCGGTCTTAGTGAAGATGAGGATTTCGGCATCGATGAAATCGAATCCAGTGATGGCTTGGTAGCAAATGCTCGAATAAAGGAAGAATCTACTTCAGATGAATCGATAACATATAATTCAGAGAATCTGGATGGTGAGGGAGACCTCATAGACGAAGATGCTGATTTCGCACCATCAACAGATAATACGGTAATTGATGAATTACTTGGAGATGATGAAGAGTTAGATCTTGGAGATCTCGATGATTTAGCTGATGACCTTAATTTTGATGATGAATCGGAAGATGAAGATATTGATACTTCATTTATCGATGATATTCTCTGATTGTTAAAGCATCGGGTTGAAGCCCTATTCATCAATCGCAGGTTGTGACAGGAGACCCCCGTTCCGAGGTATTCTCTACAGTAGCGTGGGACGGCGGAATGCGATTATTAGCAGCAGATTTACATTTTTCACGATTTCAAAGACATTCAGAGCGACTCGGAATAATTTTACCTGAAAATATTCCAGAAATCGTATTCCAGTCGCTTGCAGAGATTGAAATTCCAGGAAAACCGATTGTGGGAGGCGACCAAGCCCCATTTTTGGTAAAAATAGGAATTGATTCAACCGGGAAGGTAAACTTGACTCCTAGATTAAATGGTAAATGGCCAGAAAAAATGGTAGCAATTACACTTGCAGCCCCAAAATGGAGCGATTCAATTAGGGGTACAAAACATGGTGACTGGCAGCCATATTTTGATGCTCGCAAAATAGCCAATGAACATGGGGCTGATATATCTCTTCTATTCGATGATGACCGTCTAGTCGATGGGGACAGATGTATGCCAGTGTTATTGGATGACGATGGTGTTGCATACTATCCAAAACCATCAGAAGGTGCACTGGACTCAGTCACTTTGGAACAAATAAGAGATGGTATAGAGGCAGCAGGAGTGCCAATCCGAGAGGCTAGAATAACCCTTTCAATGATACTTCGGGCCTCTGAAATGATAGTCTTAGGGAGCGGCTTAGGTGTCCAAGCATTAGGAGAAATTGATGGTAGAATAATTGGAAAACCTCGTGGAAGATTGTATCAAGTAGCTCATGATGCGTGGTCTCATCGATTGCAAACCGCTTGGATGTGTATAGAAGATTTTGAGGGATAATATGCGAATCATAGAACGAGCGGAGTATACTTCACATGATTTTCCGCTCATTGCAATGCTTGATTCAGGAAATCATAATTCGGATGAATTGTTACTTCATTCCGGAGGACCTATTTCCGATTTATCAAAATTCTCAATGCTCCCAGCCCTCGATAGTCTAAGATTCCTTTTTTTCGAACCTCAAGGTGAAAATCTTCCTGGAGGTTCAGCGCTAAATGGAGAGATTAGTATTGGTTCCCCTTCTCCGCTAAATTTGATTTTACAGCGCTTTATTGATGGCCGTTGGCAGACCGAAGAGGAATTCAATCCAGGGACATTGGAGCAGGCATTATCGATAGTCGCAGAACATGAGATTACAACTGAAAATAATTCCAATCATACCATTACTCCAGGAGGATTTGCTGGGTTATTAGGATATGATCTTGGTCGTTGGTCGAATTCGATTCGTATCAAAAATAGCCCTCAGCCAGGCACTTTACTTGGTGTATTGTGGCGCTGTGATGCGTGGTGGATTCACAATCGCCAGAAAGGTGAATTAATTCTTCTTGCGTTAGAGGGACATGATTGGATAAATGCCGCAATGCCTGAATTAACTGATTTGAAAATTCCTTCAATACCAGATTCTCGAGTACCCGAAAGTGAGAGTGATTCAGACCACGCAAGAAAAGTTGAGAGGATTCGTCAGGCGATTAAGGGCGGTCATCTCTACCAAGTCAATTATGGACGAAAATGGCAAGGTGAAATGGAAGGTAAACCTTGGGAAGTTTTCCTCAGAATGACTCGCTCAAATCCTGCTCCTTTTGCCTCTTGGTTAAATCTAGCAGATTATGGATGGGCTATAGCTTCAGCATCACCCGAGCGATTGATGAGATTGGAATCTGGGATTGTCTCAACAAGACCAATCAAGGGAACTAGGCCAAGAGGGAAGAGCGATTCTGATGATTCCAATTTACGTCTAGAATTAGCCTCTTCCGAGAAAGAGATGGCTGAGCACTTGATGTTGGTGGATTTGGAAAGACATGATCTTGCTTCTGTTTGCAAGAAAGGCAGCGTAAATTGGTCGGAATGTCGGATTGAAGCGTTGGCGAATGTGCAACACTTAGTATCTGGAGTAGAGGGTGAACTAAGCCCAAACACAAGTGTTGGAAAATCTCTAGCATCGCTTTTTCCAGGTGGCTCAATTACCGGTTGTCCGAAAGTAGTCACAATGGCGGCTATTGACGAACTAGAGGGTTCTCCAAGAAGTGCTTGGACCGGTTCAATTGGCCACATAAACCAAAGCTCAGGTCAGTCTGATTGGAACATACTAATTCGAACAATGGAGGCTCGTAGTGGTCCAGATTCATGGTTTGCAACAGTTCAGGCTGGCGGAGGGGTTGTTATCGATTCTAATCCCGCCGCCGAAGTTGAAGAAGCACGATGGAAGGCGGCAGCGGTTGCAGAAGCCACATGGGGTTTCAGAACAGGATTCAGTATGGATGAATTACCCGAAAGGGAAGTCGGAATTCTTCCTTTACCAACTGTTGAAGGCGCATTAGGGGCTATTTCTCCTGAACACTCAGAAAGTGTTGACTTGGGGAGTGAATCACATGTATTATTGGTCGACAATCTAGATTCCTTCACCAACAATATTGCCGATTCTCTTCATCGACTTGGATCCAAAGTAACCATAGTTGAGGGGAGAGATGCTGCTGATTTCGATATTAAAAATCAAGTTGATATGCTGCTTGAAAAATACAGTCCAACACACATTATTCTTGGACCGGGGCCTTCTCGTCCAGAGGTTTCTTCATTGAGTATGGAGATTGCTTCAAGAGCGTTGGAAAATCAACTTACAATCTTAGATACTCCAATTCCACTATTGGGTTGGTGTTTAGGTCATCAAGCGATTGGTATAGCAGCAGGTTGGGATTTAGTTGAATCTCCAATCGGAGCCGTACATGGTGTTCCATCAAAGATCAAACATGATGGTTCAGGACTCTATACAGGTTTATCCAATGATTTAGTTATGATGAGATACAATAGTTTGGTTCTCGAAGAAACAAATGGACAGCTTAGAGTAAACTCATGGGATGAATCCGGCTCTCTAATTATGGGAATAAGTCACCCTAACCTTCCAATTGAAGGTGTACAGTTTCATCCTGAATCCGTTGGTAGCCCTGATGGATTGGAACTACTCAAGCAATTTCTGAATATGGGTACTGAATGTAACAAGTATAGCCTCAGTAAACAGGCACGACAACCGTAGCGTTGAAGGAGCAATGTTCGCTGGCTAGGTTGTAGGTTATGCCAGTCTGTCGCATGTGTACTCAAAACTACCCGAACTCTCAGTTCGTTAGTGGCAATGGTCCTCGCTATCAGGTATGCGTTCGCTGCGCAGTAGAGAATGATATGATGGCAGAGGGAGAAGAGACTAGTCTCTATTCAGACGAGTTAGTAAAGGCACGTTCAGCATTATTCGCCCGAAGATACAGGCCATGGGCATTTATCCTAGCCGGATGGATACTATTCTTCTCATTCGGATCGGGTATTGAATTGTGGTCTAACTTATTTCTAGGGGCATTGTTAATTGGAACATTAGCAACACCTGTACTTCACTTTATGACCTCAACAAAATTCCAAGCAGAATTAGCAGCGCTGTCTCCGTAAGACAATTTTGCTTCCAATCAGCCTCGGGAACTCTTGATATAGCAACACAGTGGCTGAAATTTTAGAGGGAACGGTGGGTTCCCTATGAAAGCCCGTGAGATTGGATGCATAAATTAGGAGGAGCAAACGAAGTAAATAACATTCCACGAAAACCTAAGATGTGGCGCAGTGCTACGTTTAGTGTACTAGTGGTGATGAAGATAGTTGGCTCCAGAATAGCATCCTTCACTCCCGGAAGAATTGTTCTCGCGCAAGGTAGAGCGCGAGCATTACCCGGAAAGAGAGAACGGCGGGTTCTCTGAACTGAATTTTGGAAGTGAAAAGAAAATGCAGAAAACAAAGAATGCGAGTATGATGATTGCGCTGCTCCTTGTTTTGATGGCTGGTTCCGTTGGCGTTTCCGCTGATGGATCCGACCCACTTGACCCCTCTGATGGAGGGGCCGATTGGGACGGAGACGGTCTGACAAACGCAGAGGAGACCAGCCAAGGAACCGACCCAACCAATCCGGATACCGACAATGACGGTTTGCCAGATGGTTGGGAGGTTGCTTACGGATTGAATCCAAACTCGGCTAGTGACGCTAATGCAGATCTAGACGGTGATGGATTGACCAACTCTCAGGAGTATGCGTCAGGAACCAACCCCAATCTAGCAGATACTGATGGAGATGGGCAGCTGGATGCAGACGATCCGTTCCCGAACGATCCTAACAATGGATCGATGTCGGATTCGGATGGCGACGGTATCCCAGATGCTTACGATCCAGATTACGGTAACAACGGAGAAGGAACCGGTGACGGAGGTACTGACGGTGGCGGAGATTCCGACCAGAATGGCCAAGGTGAACAAGGTCAAGGCCAGGGTCAAGGCCA
>DAOJ01000014.1:12548-12695 GCA_002502365.1 Euryarchaeota archaeon UBA106 | reverse complement strand
TGTTTGGGCTAAATTAGATGGAGTCATTCGTGGATTTATTGTTGAGAAAGACGACCCAGGATTTAGTGCTCCTGAAATGAAAGGAAAACACTCACTCAAAGCTAGTGTGACAAGCGAATTAGTTTTCCAAGATTGTAAGATTCCAAA
>DAOJ01000014.1:2831-12231 GCA_002502365.1 Euryarchaeota archaeon UBA106 | reverse complement strand
AGATTGTAAGATTCCAAAGGACAGAATTTTGCCTGGAGTTAAGGGATTAAGAGGTCCGTTTTCCTGCCTTAACAATGCTCGATATGGAATTTCTTGGGGAGCAGTTGGGGCAGCACAAGCTTGCTTTGACTCAGCCAAGGAATATTCCCTAAGCAGAATTCAATTTACTCACCCAATTGCAAGTTATCAATTGGTTCAAAACAAATTAGCATGGATGCTAAGGGAAATTACCAAAGCTCAACTTTTGGCTTATCATTTGGGACAGAAAAAAGATGCAGGTACATGGATTCCTGAGCATATTTCTCTTGCTAAGATGAATAACGTAGATATTGCTCTTGAAATTGCAAGAGAGGCTCGAGATATTCATGGGGCAAACGGAATTCTTGATGAGTATTGTATCATGAGGCATATGGCAAACCTAGAATCTGTGAAAACCTATGAAGGAACACACGACATTCACAACCTCATTCTAGGGCGCCATATTACCGGAATTCAGTCCTTCACAAGAGAACTCTAGGATAGATTCAATATTCACTACGAGGACTGCTAATCTTCATAGATGAAGTACGGTTGGAAGGACCATCAAGAGGTAATCGTATGACAATCGCAGTTCTTCTAAAGCAAGTTCCGGACACAACTGCAAAGATCACAGTTAGTAATGGCCGAGTAGACGAGAATGCAGTTTCAAAATGGTCATTCAGTCCCTATGACGAGTATGCCCTAGAAGCCGCTCTACAGTTGAAAGAATCAATGGGTGGCGAATTGGTAGCAATTACTGCGGGTCCAGCACGTTGTGAAAAGTTACTTCGTGATGCTGCTGCAGTTGGCGCGGACAATTTAGTACACATATCCGCAGAAAATATCAACGATTTTGATTCGACCCAGATACAGAAGCTATTAGCCGCTGCTGTTGAAAAATCGGGGTCATCGGTAGTATTCTGTGGAAAGCAAGCCGCAGATACAAACTCAGGTTCTACTGGACCAGGAGTTGCAGAACTAATTGGAGCATCCTGTATCACCATGGTTTCAGAAGTGATTTCTGACACTGGTGACTACCTAGCTACGCGCCCTAGTTCCTCCGGACACGAAAAGGTCGCGGTCTCTGCACCTTGCGTTTTTGCCTTCGATAAAGGCGTAGCAGAAATGCGGCGGCCGAATGTTAGAGGAATTATGATGGCGAAGAAAAAGCCAATCGAAACCTGGTCGATAGAAGAACTAGGGTTGGATCTAGGAATGTCTGGAATTAGTATTGATTCGCATTCACCACCTGCGGAAAAACCCCCAGGTCAGAAATTCGAAGGTGCTGATTCTGTATCGACTGTAGTTAGCAAACTTCGAGATGAGGCAAACGTAATTTGAGGAGGGGAAAAGATGGAGTGTACAGTTATCGCAGAAACAGCAGGTGATTCTCTTCACCCAATAACATCACAATTAGTCGGTGCCGCAAGTTCTCTTGGAGCATCTCCAACCGTAGTTGTTCCTGGTGGAATTGGATCAGAAGAAGCCGCTTCCATTGATGGAGTGTCTAAGGTAGTGTCAGTGGTCGGAGATTGCTTCTCGACCTTTGATGGAGGAGCATGGGCAACAGCATTATCTCCCCAATGCAATGGTGTAATCATTACTGGAGCCACCTCCAATGGACGTGAAGTTGCAGCAAGGATTGCGGCCAAGCGAGGAGTTCCAATTATCCAAGACGTAACCGGACTTTCAGATGGAATCACTATCACTCGTCCTATCTATTCAGGTAAAGCGGTTGAAACTACTACAGTATCCGGAGATTGTGTAATTACACTGAGAGCAAATGCGTTTGATTCCGCGGGTTCCGGTGGCAGCGCTGCAGTAAACGTGGTCGACCAAAGTGTCGATGTTTCAATCGCTGTTAAAGAAGCAATAAACAAAGCAACAGAAAGGCTGGACGTTTCTGAAGCGGACATCATTATTTCAGGTGGTAGAGGAATAGGGCAAAAGGAAAATTTCTCTCATCTAGAAGAAGTTGCGGACATTATTGGAGCAGCGGTTGGAGCTAGTAGAGCAGTAGTCGATGAGTGGGGCATGCCTCACAGTATGCAAGTAGGACAAACGGGGAAGACTGTAACTCCTTCTCTGTACATTGCAGTTGGAATTTCGGGTGCGATTCAACACCTTGCTGGAATGCGCTCATCGAAATACATTGTAGCAATAAATAAAGATCCAGAAGCACCAATTTTTGGTGTTGCAGATTATGGAATTGTAGCAACTTGGGAAGATGCAGTACCTGCACTAAAGGCTGCTCTATCCTCCCTTTGATTGTATCATTGAACTCTCATGGTCACAATTGCTTTTGATGCTGCACCGTTGTTATCTATTACGGTCAACTCAAATGAATGAGTGCCGGCTCTTAGCCGAACTCTTACCTGAGCAGAATCCCCAATAACCTTACCATTGGAATTTTGCCATGAATAATGGTCGATGCTGCCGTCTGGGTCATAAGATCTTGACCCATCTAGAAGAATAATTGCAGTACCGTCATCCTCAGCACATATCGTTTTGTCATCTCCAGCATCAGCTATCGGTGGCAGATTAATCGCTTTGGCGGATTCTGCTAAATCCTGCAATAAATCTGTCTCTGAGACTATTTTTTCGTCAGGAATCAATTCAATATCCTCTTCCAAATCATGGATTAATCCCTCTGTTTCTAGAGAAACACTTGGTGGTGCCTCGGCCTCGGAAATCTCCGCTTCAGTTAAACCGCCAGTAAATTTCTTTGATTTGGAGGGATTGAAATCATAATCAAAAGTTTCGGATTCATAGATAATCGGCTCAGAATCAGGATCAATTAGTACTACAGAAGCCGGTTTTTCACCAGATGGAGAACTGCCAATAACTGCAATCGTTTCAGAATTAATTGCTAAAATATTGGTAACTAAACCTTCATGCTCGTGAGACCAAATGACTTCACCTTTTGATGAAATCCTCATACTATTGAACCACGTCCCCACAATAACATCTTCCCCCCACTGAATAATGGACGAAATTGGATGCTCAAGTATTGCTAATTCCTCTACCTCCTCACCGATTGTAAATCTCAATAATGAACCATTATTACAACCAACGATCGCCCCAGTTTTAGTAGGTAGTATGCTACTAGAAATTGCTGGTAATTCACTCACATGAAGAAGGCCTCGAACACTATGCCAACACTCTAGTCGATTTTCAGGGCCGTCATCGAGAGTAAAACCCAAGGAATCACGACAAGCAAGGAGAACTCCATCTTGTCTGAAACATATCTGGGATATCGTCTCTATATCAGATTCATCTGCCGACGAATTTTGCAGTAATTGATTAGACGGCGTTGAGATAATCAGCGTACCGTCGGTTTTTGCAATAGCGAATAAATCACCATCTTTACTAGCGGCTAATCGATTTACATCTTCATGAAATTGTGAATAAATTTGATTACCTTCAGAATCAATCACAACAACTTCTCCATTGGAGTCAGAAAAATAGCCAAAAACTCCTGAGAATACAAAATTATCAATTCCCGAAGTTAGGTTGATTTCCCACGTTGGGATTTTATCTAAACACTGAACAAGACCGATGTTTGATGCTGCAATTACACCATCTCCATGAGGAAAAATCGAAATAATTTCTGAGTCTAAATCACTTTGATAGACAAGGTTATCCAACTGATAAATTAGCAATTTCCCAGAAATTGTTCCGAGAGCAAAACTGGAACCTTCGATAGTACATGAGGCGGTCACATCCTCATACATCTCTATCTTAGCGAAGGCCTCGATCCTTGGTAAACGGTCATCCTTCACGACCTTCACCACGGCTTGGTAGTTTTCACACTGTCGAATATTTGATAGGGAATTATGTAATCATGCTTTAGCAGAATCCTTTCTTTTTTCTTCAAGTGACTCCAAGTAATCCTGATCGATACTACCTGCAACATATCTTCCATCAAAACAGGAGCAGTCGAAGTTTGCGATACGAGTATCACCCGCTCCTAAACATGACTCGACTAAATCATCAAGATTTTGATACATTAACCAATCTGCACCGATAGTCTGACCTACTTCTTCGGTGGTGCGATTATGAGCTACATATTCATGCTTGGCAGGCATATCGATACCATACACGTTAGGATGTACTACGGCGGGTGCTGCTGAGGCAAAATAGACTTTCTTGGCACCCGCTTCCCTAGCCATCTCTACTATTCTTCTAGAGGTGTTTCCTCTGACTATGCTATCGTCTACAATTAGGACATTTCTACCTTCAAATTCATGCCTAATTGTGTTCAACTTCTTTCGTACTGAATCTTTTCTCATTTCCTGACCCGGCATAATGAATGTTCGACCAATATACCGATTCTTCACAAAACCTTCGCGATAAGCAACCCCTAATTCTCTAGCTAGTTCAAGTGCTGCAATTCTGCCACTATCTGGAACTGGTATTACACAATCAATTGCATGTTCCGGATATTCATTTGAGATTCTATTTGCCAATTTAGCACCCATCGCTAACCTTGCACCATGAACTGAAACTCCATCGATTCGGGAATCGGGTCTTGCAAAGTAAACATACTCAAAGATACATGGATTATGGCTTACATTATCAGAGCATATTTGTGAACTTCTTCTCCCATCCATTCTGACAACTACTGCTTCCCCTGGGGCCACGTCTCTTTCTGTTTCGAAGCCTAGTGCTTTCATTGCAACCGATTCGGAAGCGACCAAGGTTTCAGTAAATCCATCAATCTCACACCTACCGATACAAAGTGGCCTGATTCCATGAGGATCTCGGAAAGCAACCATACCCCATCCTGTAATCATGGCCACTACGGAATATGAGCCTTCGACCGTTTGATTAATCGCGGTAACCGCCTTGAATACATCCTCTTCGCTCAGTGCATCCAAACCTCCTCTACGACCATTTATGGAACGTTGAATTTCTGCGGCAAACAAGTTTAGAAGAGCCTCAGAATCTGAACTTGTATTGATTCTGCGATGATCCCTTTCTAGTAACCTATCTATGATTTCATTTGGATTAGTTAAATTTCCGTTGTGAGCTAAACTAACTCCAAATGGCGAGTTGGTATAGAATGGTTGTGCTTCGGCTGCAGATGAAGAACCAGCGGTTGGATATCTGACATGTCCCAAACCCATGGAACCCTGTAATGCTTTGATGTGTCGGAGTCTGAAGACATCTCGGACTAGACCATTGGCTCTTCTGTGGGATATATTGCTGGAATCGCTGGTAACTATACCTGCAGCATCTTGTCCGCGATGCTGCAACACCAATAATCCATCATAGAGGGTTTTTCCAACTTGAGTGTCGGGGTGCCCGACGAGACCAATGATACCACACATCGGGAATCGTCCTTTCCTGATTCAGTAAGGACTTAGCCATTTCCGGAGTGAAGTCTTCACTTCTTGTGCGCGCCCATGCTTCGATTTCTCTTGCTCCAGCGGAATTTGCGAAGGCGTGATGTCTCTCCATATCCACATGACGAGCAAACTCGCTTTTGCTTGTGATATGAGTGTCTACCACAGCGGCGGCATCGAATATGTGTGGATTTCTGCTTCTTGCCCATGCTTGGAGTTCCCTTGGACATGATAACCACCTTTCGAGACAACGCGGCGACCAACGGACTTGTTATGAGCGTTACCCATAGGAAAGCAACAAACTTTGAGACAAAATAGGTTGAAATACGACCCAGTTAATTCTCAATCATTTCGATAAGAGGGTCAGGGGATGGTTTTCTTTTGGTTAGTGAAAACATCATTATTGTAACAAAAAGGAGAATTATTGGCAACCACAAAAGAACCATCCCAGCACCCAAAGAGGTCAGTAAGAAGAAAACTTCTAGCATTTCTTCTATCGAAGTACTACTATCTTGTTCCATTGTAAGAAGAGTTGCTGGGATTATGCAAATTAGGATTGAACAAACAAGTGGGATAACGGGTCTGTGATAAGGATTCCAAGTGACAATTAAATGCACTGAAAAACAGAATGAAATCAAAAATAATCCAACGAAAATCATCGCTCCAAATGAGCTGATGCCATCAGACAATAAATCGAATGTTGTCATCTAGACTCCTCCTCTCAAGTTTCTTCTAATCATTTCAGTAACCAAACGCCTTTCTTTCTCATCGAGAGGCGTTATTGGTGGATCTTTGGGAGTTAGTTTCTCAGTAAACCGAATAATGTTGAAGAATAGATATAGAGATGCTAAAACACCAAGTAAAAATGCCACCATCCAAAAGATGACGTCTATTCGGGTATATGCCTCAAGGAACCATGGGCTTTGAGATATAGTCCACCATGAAAAAACCAAGACAATCCACCCAGATGCCAACAATATAGGATTTCTTTTGGAGTAAATGCTGGAACCTTTGATAATTGTAAAGCAAGCAAGAATTGAAGAGAATATGGAAATTATTGACCATTTTACAACATTAAGATATGACTCTCTGCCATCATCATTACAAAAAGATACCAACTCACATCTATGATAATCATTCTCGAAATAAAGTGGTTGTTCTGGCAAGAAAATTAATCCTGAAATTCCTATCAACGCGACTGGTCCTGCAAAACGACTTCGCTTGAATGCAGGACCCATCCTCCACATTGAGAATGCTGCAATTAGCAGGGTGAAACTAAGAAGTGCCTGATTCACCCAGAAGACCATGCTTGATGCAAGATGGCTAGATTCTTTGAATTGACTGCTCTAAGACTAGTCGGAAATGAAACAATATGCCCCCTAAAGGGGGCTCCATCTCTCTCGACACAATCAAATATGGAACATAGGTGGGCGCGTCGTCGTAAGACGCTGAGGTGCACTGGAATGGTAAAGATGCCACGTAAAGTAATGCGATACAGTCCATCGGCTGGAAAGCATACAGAGCACACTGTTGAGAGAGTCAAAAAGCGACGAGCTTCTGAATTAAAATGGGGGCAGAGAAGGTTCCGTAAGGTGACTTCCGGATACAGAGGATTCCCTCGACCAAAACCATCAGGTGACAAGCCTACCAAGCGAGTAAACCTACTATATCGTTGCTCGGAGACTGGCAAGGCCCACCAACCAGCAGCACAGCGTGCAAAGAAATTCGAACTTGTGGAGAGGTGATTTCATGGGAGATGCAAAGTTTCTACGAGTAACCTGCCGAGACTGCGGTCATGAGGCTATTATTTTCGAAAGGGCGTCAACCCAGATTCCCTGCTCGGTATGCGGAGCCACACTGGCTCGCCCAGCAGGTGGTAAAGCAGAGCTTGTTGGAAGCACAATAACAGACGTCCTAGAGTGAAGGGGACTGTCTGTGAATGAGTGATGCTGATGATTCTTGGCCTGAAGAAGGCGAATTATTGGTTTGCACAGTCAGCAATGTAAGAGAAAATGGCGCTTACCTAAGCCTAGATGGCTATGGGTCAAGAGAAGGTTTCGTTTTCGTAGGTGAGGTAGCGTCTGGCTGGGTCAAAAATATCCGTAATCACATACGAGTTGGTCAGAGAGTTGTTGCTAAAGTAATCAAAGTAAAGAAAGATCGTGAACGCGTTGACCTTTCAATAAAGAGTGTTTCAGAAGAACGCCGTAGAGACACTTTGCAAGCCTGGAAAAATGAACAGCGTGCCAACCAAATTATGTCTGTGGTTGCAGAAAGAACTGGGTGGGATGAAGCAAAGACTTCCGATATTTCAGATGAAATGACAGAAATTTTTGGTACACTTTATGGCGCTCTAGAGGAATGTGCAATTTCTGAGACCGCATTATCCGACAACGGATTCTCTGGAGATTGGATGGCAACCGTTGTGGAATTGGCCATTGAGAACATTATCCCTCCCTTCGTTGAGATTAGAGGGATATTCAATATTGAAGTATGGGGGCCTGAAGGTGTCCATGCGATAAAGAGCGCATTAATCTCCGCTGAGAAGGTTGCTGAGGGAGAAGAAGATGTCAGTCTAACCTGTCATTATGATGGCGCTCCTGAATACAGAGTTGATATTCGAGCTCCGGATTACGACACTGCGGAGAGAATGTGGGAAGAAGCTCAGAAAGCAGCGGTAGAATCTCTGGCTTCGGTTGACGGCTCAATCGATATAGAACGCATGTAAAGTCGCCCTTTGTATGCTACAACTTCAAAGACCTCTGAAAGTGGCTATGCCCCTGAGGATTAGGGATGGCTCGGACGAGATTGCAACGGTGCACCGTGTGTGGAGAATACGGACTTGCTGAAGAATGCAAGAAATGTGGCGGAAAGATGGCTTCTGCCGCACCTCTGAAATTCTCTCCTCAGGATGCCCAAGGGGCACGTAGGAGACAACGTGAGGACGCTGGAAGCGACAAATGGATCGAATCATTACCAACCCCTAGGAAGGAGGAAGATGAATGAATAGAACACGGATTCATTGGTTAATTGGAGATTGCTTACCAGACCACGTAGCATTGTTAGAGGCGGTGCCAGGAGTAGGCAATGTTGGAAAATTGATTGTTGATGCTCTAGTTAAGAAGCATCCTTCCAGCCTTATTGCAAGGATCTTACATCCAGATATGCCACCTCATTCTACTATGGATGACGAAGGTTTGCTAACTCCGCCCTCAATGCTTGTTCACCGGGTAATGTTGCCTGACGGAAGATATGTAGTAACTGTTGGAGGGGATTTGCAACCAATGACTGCAGCTGGACAATACGAAGTTGCCGAAGCAATTCTAGAGATGGCAAATCCTACTCCACAACTATTGGTTCTGGCAGGTCTAGCATCAGAAGTTGATAAAAATGCAATTCATGTGATTTGTTCAGACACAAAGGTTCGAAGTAATTTACAAGCCAATGACATAGAAGTAAGCGATTCACAACCGGAGGCTGGGATGATCGGAGTCGCAGGTCTTTTGGTATCATTATCACCGGTTCATCAAATTCCCGCAATAGCACTGGTGGCTGATACAGTTGGTGCTTCTGCGGATGTAATTGCAGCGGATAGGCTTGCGAAATGGATAGAAGAAGCACTTGAGTTACCTCTTGGACTTGACATAGACACAACCAAGGAAACAGCAAAGAAATTACTGGCGAGTGTTGAGGTAAGCGGTTCAATCGAAGAACATCTCGGAATGTCTGCAGAAGCAGATGATTTCTACGTCTGAATGGTGAAGCAAATGCGTGCACTGCTAGGAAGTGGCGGAATCGGTACGGATGAACGCAGAGAATTGTACCGTGACTTAATGTCAGAAAATTTTGCTGATTGTGAAAGAGTCGTATTTGTTCCATTTGCCTCTAATGATTACGATGGATACACGCAAAGGATGCAGGACTTTGCTGGGCAATCTGGGTACGAACTAATAGGGTTACATGAATTCGAGGACCCACTAGCCGCCATCGAGGCAATGGATGGAATCTATGTTGGCGGCGGAAACACCTGGTTA
>DAOJ01000014.1:0-2447 GCA_002502365.1 Euryarchaeota archaeon UBA106 | reverse complement strand
GTATTGCAAAGAGGAGTTCCTTACGCTGGAGTTAGTGCAGGTGCAAATGTGGCTTGCCCAAGCATGCAGACGACCAATGATATGGCCGTTACAATGGTTCCTTCATTCGAGACTTTTGGTATCGTTCCATTTCAGATTAATCCTCACTATCACCCAGGTGGAATTTGGTATAGGGAGGATGAAGATGGAGATTTTCAGCAACACTTTGGTGAAACTCGTGCAAGAAGAGTCAGTGAATACCACCAAACCAACAATACTCCAGTCATTGGTCTGTATGAAGGATCCTTCCTTAGGTGCAGAGATAATTCATTTGAACTACTAGGAAATAAAGCCGCACTGATGCGAAAAGACGAGGAAATAGTCACCCGAGAGCCAGGAACTATTCTTCGTGGGGACTTAACCACCGCTTGATACTACAATTAGTTCGATTTCTATATCATCGGTAATCATTGATGAATGAGGAACAATAGTTTCACCCAGTACTGCGAGCACGGTGGAACTTGCAATGTCAAGTCTTTCCAATACTTCAGCGATTTTTATTGGTTCATCACTCTCAACAATGCTGGGGCCACCATCTTCGTGATTCACCGTGATACGCATCAACCCAAGGGAGCCTAGTCAGACTTATGACCAAATCGCAGGTGGCGGGCTTACTGCCGAGATCGCATAGCCCGGTATTGCGGTGGATTCGAAATCCACTGTCCCTTGGACGCGGGGGTTCAAATCCCTCTCTCGGCGCCACTCGAAAATCTATTCACTAAAGTTTAGAATTCCGGAACATCATCTGCATCTGAAACAATAACAACCTTTGTTCCAGGTCCACATTTGACTTGAGGTCGGCCTCCCCACTCTCCTTTCTCACCATTTAGGACTGCAATAGTGTCTCCACGTTTTACCGCAGCCGCACTCAGAGGAATGAATTGCTTGAATGCAACGATTTGGGCGGAACCGGTCGCATCCACAAGTGTAGCAGCCCAACGAGTATTACCAACTCCATCAGGAAAGGAATCAATCGACCAAACTCTTGCCACAATACTGACTCTGGTCTCTACATCAACAACAGGTGCAGAATCATCCTCGTCGGCTATACTGACTTCTGAACCTGCATCTAAGTTTAGTTGTAATTCGCCGCGCCAAAGGCTAGGTAATGCATTGGATACCTTGACTCGAGCACCTTCTGCAATCGCGCGGCTAATTTTTCTCGGACCTCCATTGTATGCAGGTTGTACCTTAGCTCTGTCGTATCCATCTTGCAACCTGAAATGAACCTTGATTGTACCATTTTCTTCCAATTCGGGACCTGATAGCCCGATTACTTCTCCAATTGCAGTTACTCTAGCATCAATCTCACCAAGGGGTGTGATTGGCCAAGAATGACCCAAGCGCTCAAGTCTTCTCTCAGTAGTAAGTCCGAGGTCATGCGCTCCGTTCGGACAAAATCCTCTGTAGTCGCAGCCTTTGCAACGAGCTAACGGGTCAGGGTCAATATGCGGTTCAGCAGGAACCCCTCCGGCATCGAAATATCGTAAGACTGAAGGTTCAGGGGGACATTCTTCGATTGAAGGATTACCGGCTCTCAGAAGTTTGTACAATTCTCCGAGTTCTGAATCATAAGCTATCATTTCAGAATCTTCAGGTAACTTCACCTGTTTCACTGTACCAGTGCCTAAATACCATATTTCTAGATTGGTGACTTTTTCAGAACGAGAATGAGATTCCCACCAAAGCCACGCATAAAGACGCAATTGTTCCATGTAATTGTAAGAACGATCACCTTTCCCGATACTTGCCTTTATGTCAACAATGTTGATTTTTCCATCCCATCGATAAACTAAATCGTACTCTCCCTGAAACCATCCCTCGGGTATACAAGTTGTTTGAGTGAATGACTTGGCATCTGGATCAACAAACCAAGGTCTTGCTATTTCCCAAGCCTCACACCAGGTTACTTCTCCTTCGCTTTGTGCAGATGGATGTGGAGTCTTCCAAATTAGAGGGAAACCATCTGGTGCAGGGATTTCATCTCGAGCTGCTCCTCTCCTCCAGGATTCTAGCCTAGGGCCGCCATTCGCAGCCATACATTTCTCAACTTCATCGAGATGCATCTTAATTCCTTCATGAATCATATCTAGACATTCTTGAGATTCAATATCCTCCAAAGAACCCGCTCTATTCTGGGTGGATTGCCAATCTTCAACTGCAGCATCCCAGCATTGGTCAAAGTGAATCTCCACTCTACCCAAAGCCCAATGCATTAATTCTTCACGGTTTTTTGGCCTATCATCCACATCCAGTGGATTCAGTCTTGTAGCCATCCAATTCCCGGTATCCTCCCAATCAGGAGCGCCATCCTCATTCAATGGAGAAATCAAACTTTCATTCGAATCTCTAGAAATAAGAGATGGTGAATCTCTAAGCACTCTACAGATGCATTCCTCTGCAGCATT
>DAOJ01000042.1:6389-30692 GCA_002502365.1 Euryarchaeota archaeon UBA106 | reverse complement strand
ATCCATCTGCGATGTTCAATTTCCCATCCATCAGGCATACCATCGCCATCAGTATCTTTAGTGGTCGGGTCGGTTGGTCCGTCAGTTCCACCTCCCGCACCGGAATTTAACCACCCAGATAGGTGAACATCCAATGCTGCCAATCCAACGGAATCATCGCAGATATATTCCTCATTTAGATAATGGCAGGAGAAATCTGTGGAATCAGTGAACCATCCCCAATATTCCTGCCCATCGGTTAATCCGTCTCCGTCAGTATCTATATTTCTGGGATCTGTGCCATTAAATCCTCCCAAACTCGTATTCACGAACCTGTACTCATCTAGGTTAGTCCATTCTCGATTAAAGGTGATTTCACTTGTTTCAAAAATAACTCCATCCGAATCGGCATCCCGATTTCTATCATAAGGATCTGTTGGGTCTAGCCCATAAGCGAATTCCCACCCATCGGGCATTCCGTCCAAATCTGAATCTATGGATTGAGGGTTAATTGGCATAATATTCATGTATTTACCAGGGGAAACCCCCGCGAATAAATATGGTATTCCTCCTTTAATGAAGGTCGTCATTGAAGTGACTAGGCCCGGGATTTTTGTTTGGTTTTCATAAATTCCCAAAACACCTTGAGAACCTCCTTCAAGAGCCCAAGTTCCATCTCTTGAACCAATTAAGACACGCCCGTCAATTGTATGAATTGAATGGATGTCATTAGCACCTTCTTCCCAACGTTCTACATTAAACATACGATCTGTTTCGAATGCCTGTTTGGGAAGCCCAACAAATAAATCTAAGTCTATCAGATGTAATCCTCCTGGTGTTCCAAACCAAATTCCGGTTACCTCTTCTAGTGAGCCATCGGCAGCAATCGGGCCTGCTAATTCCATGACACTAACAACAGCTGATTTCGATTGGTTAAGAATATCTGCAAATTGAACGTATTCTTCTGCATTCTCGGTTGTGTAAATCCAGAATGGTTGACCTACAGAAGTAGTGCCATCTGTTGTGTCCCAACGAATTAGACCACTATCGGTTCCTACAAGCATCATTGGACCTCTACCTGACATTGGAACATGAATTACTTCAGTGAATGATCCGCCCACTTGGTCTAACATATCTGTAAGTTCACTAATTGCAACGGCTTCACTAAAATCTGGATTGCTTAATTCCGAGTTGGGTTCAGAGATTGTAATTCTCCATGCTTTAGAACCTTCTCCGAGTAAAATTAAATCTAAGTCTCCGCTACCTGTTTCTAGTTTTTCAATGACTCCTATTTTTCCAATTTCTGAATGGGAAAGAGTTTCCATTTTCGGTAAACCATTTTCAAGGATTAATGAATGAAGCCCGTGATTAGTACCTAAGATAAGAAAATCTTCTGAAGAGGGGGTCCAACGCAACATAGTAAACATCTCAATTCCGCTTGGTAATTCATAAGTCGATGAAGTTCCACTAAATGGATCAATTGCGGTAATCCCATATGCGGACCCAACTAATAATCGATTTCTTGCATCATCTGAAAGAACCGTATGAACTCTACCATCGACCAACATGGGGTCAGTACCTTGGTCAAAAATCATCAAATCCGATTCACCATCCAGTTGAGCACCCTTCAATCCTGGCCGAACCCAATGACCACTATCTAAGTGAATCATGTACTCTTCGTAATTACTGAATGCCTCTCCCCATTGAGCTGTGTAAATTGAAGAATCGGGTATAATAAATCCGTCTCTGTCTAAATCCCATCCATCCGAGTCTGAATCCATTGTGGCATCACTGGCATTTCTTGGATCTAATCCGTAATAGGCTTCCCAACCATCTGGAATTCCATCGCCCGGTACAGCAAGACTAGTAGGTATCAATTCACTCCAAGCATAGTAATCAGAGTCTATTCTACGTGGATCACTTCCCAGCCATCCATCGTCCCCAGTTGGCCTTACAACTTCGTTCTGACAGGCATCAGGATGCAGATTAGGCATCTTTCCCGAACACCATAAGCCATCTCTTTCTGTAAGCCAATCACTAGGGGAACCAAACCAATATTCTTCAGAATTAGTATAACGCTCGTCGAGGTCAATTTCACCGTCTCTATTAACGTCAAATCCATCTCCACACCCCCATTCACTAGCTTGTTCGATACACAAGTCGGCATCCTCTATCGCATCAGAATCATCTAATGGGTCAAAATACAAGCAAACCCATTCACTAGTTGCCTGATTTTGGTAGCCGGCTCCTCCCTCTGTGCACATGTAAATTTCGTATCCATCCGGAAGACCATCTCCATCAGTAT
Source organism: Euryarchaeota archaeon UBA106 (assembly GCA_002502365.1). Lineage (GTDB taxonomy): Archaea > Thermoplasmatota > Poseidoniia > Poseidoniales > Thalassarchaeaceae > MGIIb-O1. Next base: position 28,408 of record DAOJ01000042.1, on the reverse strand, counting down.
CAGATTCCCTTGGGTCAAGGTATTCTCTATATCCAGACTCTGTTTCATCTGGTGATTTACCAGTTAATGAGAGGCGTTCTGTGAAGCAAGTGTCCAAGGTCCATGGCCAGCAATACTCCATCAATGCACTAGCGCCATCTCTATCAAAATCAGTAACATTATCAGATCCATTCATCGGGTCTAAACCTTCAACAATTACAATTCCAAATGGAGTTTCTATTACTCTCGATTCACCATAAATAACCTCATGAATATCTGGTATCAAATCTTCATCTAGGTCGACCGCCATAGGGCCGGAACCGGGTAAATCAGGAGGGTCTACTGAAGATACGGGAGCTTGTGGACGTGTTTGTGAAACAAAAACCAGACTACTAAGAATCAACAAAGTGACAAGAAATGCAGTCTGCTTACGTCGCATGCTATGACCTCCGGTGACCAATCTTAAGCGGTCTTGCCTAACTTATGACGATGATGGAGCGTCGTTCGGACAATTAGACTAAAATATATGATAAATGACCAAGTTGGAGGGGGGCGAATTATGCAAATTTGAACAAAAATGTGTCTGGATTGGGGTCTTATTCAAGACCCCTGCCTTACCCCATAAACTTGGATTCGATGACATTAGAGATTACTCATCTTGGTAGTGGTAGTCGAGGTAATTCCACATTATTATCGACAGAGGACACCAAGGTCATCGTTGACTGTGGTTTTTCATTGAAACAAATGGAACATAGACTTGCATTAGTCGGCGTAGAACCTTCTTCAATAGATGCTATTATTGTCACTCATCATCATGGAGATCATTCAAAATCGGCTTCTAAGGCATCAAAAAAATGGAATGCTAGATTATATTCAAATCTCGAAACATGTATGAGATTGGGTTTACAACCAATTTCAGAAGTAAGGACATTTGAAGGCTTGGAAAGGTTACATATTTCCGACAACCTAAGTTTACTTCCGGTATGTGTACCTCATGATGACGCGGACAACGTAGCCATCATAGCGAGTAATGGAGAGGGTAAGAGAGCCGCCATAGTTACGGATTTAGGAGAACCTACTATCGAGTTGATGAAACATTTATCTGGATGTGAACACATATCCATCGAGGCAAATTATGACCTAAACAAATTAATTTCGGGACCGTATCCTCCTTCTTTGAAAAAACGTATCACTGGGCGCGGAGGGCATCTTTCTAATGAACAGGCTGCTGACATTTTGGCGGAGGTTTTACATCCTAAACTGAAAAGCATAGTTCTTTGTCATTTATCAGAAAAAAATAATGCTCCACATTTGGCGGAATCTGAGGTTTTACACCAAATTGGCGATAATTTCCAAGGGGTTCTGTCAATATCAAGACAAGAAGGGCCTGATTTTTCTAATCTACTGGGTCAAAGTGATTTGGAGCAAATTAAATCCACAATTTAGGATCGGATTAATGGCCCATAATTGCTCGATGTACTTGGTTTTGGACTTCTCGCATACGATCTACAGCTCCGAGTTCACGGAATACAGTTAATGACCTTTGGAGGTAATTCATTCTTGCAGAGCGATCGCTTTCAACTTCGCCTAATCTGGCTAATAATTCACCCTGTAATAATCTGAAGTCATTGGCTTCCGCGACTGCGAGCCCATCCAAATATCGCTCCGCTGCTTCAGATTTTCTACCTGTGTCACTCAGCACTTGGCCGAGTAACATTTCTACTTCCACCGCGCTGTGTGGGTCAGTTGCTTCAGAGAGAACTTCAAGAGCAGTTGAGTAATGAAGTAATGCCAAGTCGTTGTCATTTACCCTAGCGTAATATCTACCTAAAACCGCTCTACTGCGTGCGTGTAATATATCCATGTCATTTTCTTTTGTTCCATCATGAGCAGAAATGGCGTGATCTCTAGCTCGGTCTAATTCACCCATTTCTAGGAAAGCCGAAGCGAGTTGAATCCTAGCATTCATTAGACTAGGGTTATCTTCTGCCTCTAGTAATTCTTCGACATTTCCATATACTTCTAACGCGTGACGCATGTCTCTTCTACGACGGAAAATATACCCCATACTAATGTAAGAATTTGCAGCACCTTCCGCATCCCTTTTTGCAATTTGAATCTCTAATGCTTGACGGTGTAATTCTAGGGCATCGTCCATCGCCCCTCTCTTTACTGCAATATCTGCTTGTGCAGTCAACAATCTAGATAGGGTTTCAGCCTTTTTGTATTTCTTTGCTGTAGGTATTGCTGCTGAATATTCTTGCTCGGCTTCATCCCAACGGCCCTGTATAGAGAGTATATCGCCTCGTAGTTCACGAATCAAACCCCATTGTGTTGGAGAAAAACCATCGGATTCTAAGCCTCTAAGTATACCTAAAAGTTCAATGTGACCCGATTTTACTAACCCTCTACCATCTTTTTCTAAAACTTCTGCTAGATTTTCTATATTCCCTGAAGAATTTAAATGGTGAATAAATTCGATTCTATCGGCTGGATTAGTTGTTCTTTTCCTGTACCATTCTACTGCGTTATTATGGAGTTCAGGCTTTAGAGTGTCATCCATAGATCGAACTAGGAATTCCCTTACCAGATCATGAACATCATAATTATCCGAGTCAATTCTTCTAGCGAGGCCCTTTTCTACTAAATCATCAAGCAAATTAAGATCTGCATTGAGACCGCTGAATGATGCCAAAGGCATTGGTTCACGGAAAACAGCTATTGCCCCCAATAGTCTCTTTTGTGGACCAGATAATTTGCTAAAAATTTCCTTCTCTACAAATGCCTCTAATGTCGAATGGAAGGTCTCTCCAACGCTTCCTCGATTAATTAATTCTAGAACCAAGGGGTGCCCCCTAGACAAAGTGTAGATATGAAGAAATTGTTGAAGTTCTATATCGGGCATCGCAGTTAGAATTTGTCTACTTGAGTCTTGGTCTAGCCCTTCCAATGGTAAGAAGTGGGCCACTGATTTTCCTGACGAATCAGTTTCCGGAACAACCATTCTAAACGACCTAGAAAACATCACAATACCCAATTCATCAGCTTCGGGAACACGAAGAGTAAGCCCTCGAAGAATTGAGACAAAATTTTCGTCGGCTACCTTATGTAAATCATCAATCACAATTAGAGCAGGTGTATTTTTCAGGGCCTCAATTATGATATTTACTGCCATAGTAACCTTAGGCACAGGTGTTGATGTAACATAATCACTGAGGTCATTATTTCCTATCATTGCTAGCCATTCTGAACACGCTTCAAGAAAGGCCCTAGACCCCTCCCAATCTTGACATCGGTGGTAAAGTAGGTTCCTTTGGTGTGTGAACCTTTCAAGTAATTTTGCCGATAAAGCAGTTTTCCCAATTCCAGCGATACCAGGAACTAGAAGAGTTGTGGATTCTTTCTCTAGAATTTCTGCCATTTTAGAAATTTCATCGCTTCGACCATAGAATCTACGCAATCTAGGTAGGTCATTTAGAGAGTTGACAAGTTGTTTCTCAATATGTTTTGAAAGGTCTCTTTCAATTAAATCCGGAGATAGAGAGGATAGGTCCAATGTGCCTGAATCATCTAAGTATCTCAAAATATCTACGTGACGGAGAGGAAGTTCGGTTTTTTCCAAAGCTGTTCTAAGGTCCAAGCTTTCGGCTTTTCCATCTGGATGAATTAATCGGACTGGTTGTTCACTAGCCTTTTCCCAAATATTATCGGCTAAACTAACTCCTTCAGAAGTTAAAAAATATGCTTTTCTCTTTCGAGAAACTCCCGAAACGTGTGCTTGCCGCTCGATTAAGTGACCAGATTCTTTCATGCCGGAAATCGCACGCGGTACATTCGAGCGAGCAATTGACACCGCATTGGCTATTCCCATCTGAGATATTGCGAAAGGTACCTCTACCTTATCGGCGTAATCTACATAATCTCTGAGATGTAATAAAATTCGTTCTTGAACGCCAGGACGGGTCGCAGCCATGGACGTCATAATCAGTACTGCGATTCAGTCACCTCAAGAAATTAACCTAAGGTTGGACAAACATGCATCATTCGTCTAAATGATTAGGATCTGGCACCCATTCTTCGTTAATTGAATCCCAAAGCCAACCCGGATGCTCATCACTTTGTACCAATTCACCCGATTGTTCAGAGTCAATAGATTCACTCTGAACATCATCTTCCTCTTCTTCAAAAGAAATTACTCCACTAAAGAAAAGAATAGCACCAAGAAGAGCAACGACTGATATAATGATGATTATAATCAAATCAGCTCCTATTCCACTTTCGCCCACATTTGGAGAAATTATAGCCCCCGTTATTGAATCGGAACCACTTATGGAAAATGTAGGATTTACCGGCTTGCTCAAAATCGAACCTGGGATTCCTAATTCCCAACTTGAATCCTCACTTACGACTGTGGAATTAACTTGAGTCCCACCTAATGAGACTCGTACTGTTTTTCCGGGCAATCCAGTTCCTGTGAACGTAATTATTTCTTGAGGGTCGGCAGTAGTTATATCGGGGTTATTGACTGTGAACTCTATTGGACTAACAGTAAACGAAACCGGAGTGGATATTTCTTTTGAACCAGTTGGGTCGGTTGCCAAGAAAATTACATTATTCAGGGACCAAGTAAGCATATTTTCATCATAGAAACCCATGGATTTAGGGTCATAAAATGCCTTTCCATCTATTCCAATATTGATAACCAACCCAAAATCATCATCTGTTGTTCTTGCTGGATCGTCGTAAACAGAAAGTATCAGGTCACTAACGCCATCAATGTCGTCGAAGAAGTCCAATAAATTCAGTTCAGCTGTAGTACATGGGTTCTGAGACGTAGTATCTACTTCACAATACAGAACGATTTCTGTTTGCCAATTAGTACTATCAAAAGTAGGACGGTTATTTTCCTTATCAGGAGGGTTGTCAGCAACAATTTGGACTTCAGTCCAATCACTAAATGCGTATCCATCATATGATCTAGATTTGATGATATACTGCATGTTGTGGTTCATTATTTCAGAATTCCATTCCAATTCCCAATATCCATTGGAGGCGATTTCAGTCACAACTCCAGTAAAGATATTGATGTAACCATTAGCTACGTCTAGAACCTCAACATCTACTCTCGTTATATCGCCATCATTATCTCTTGCCACTCCACTAATTATGGATTGTTCGCTTGCAGAATAAATTTGACCATTTTGTGGCGATGTTAAACTTATGAATGGAGGTGAATTTTGGTTATCAATTTGTAATTCTATTGTTGAAACTTGACACTCATCAATTTCTCCTCGACAAAAGTCAGAATCTGAGGCCCAAATTGTAAATGTGTAAGTTGCGATATCACGTGGCAATCCACTGAAATCCCACGTCCAAGACCAATCTGTACCTCCTTCTGTGGAAGTCAAGACATTGTAGTTCGGCCCTTCAATTTGGAAGTAAATTTGATCGATGTCCACTCCGCAATTGAAAGGACACCCATATGGGTCATGAGCAGTTCCTTCGAAAGTCACAGTCCCATCTGAATGAGAAGATTGAGTACTTGGGGATGTCACTGATATTGTAGGTGCTTGGGTGTTTACCTTAACAGTGCGAGTGATTATCGGTGAGTATTCTAATCCATCAAAGGCTCTAAACTCAAATGTATAATCCCCTTCTTGACGATTTGACATATCATATTCATAGTACCAATTGGAAAAAGGGTGATTGTTCCTAGAGACGTATCCCGGCTCTGACCCGCTTGCATCAATAGCATACCCGACCGCATTCCAATCACTAGTAAAAGGATCTTTGATTTCTACACGGTGAACGTATCCTTTCTGATCCCATTGGGCAAGTTCGTCTGTTTCATAAATTCCAGCCCAGGTTCCATCGTAAGCGGACCCTGTTAAAGTGACAACTCTTCTGAACGATTCACCATCATTTTGAACAACTGAAACACTAGGGGGATTATTTTCTAAATTTAGGGTGTCTTGATATGTTGTGTCAGTTAGAGTAAATTCACCATTGACAAAACCATAGCCAAAACGATAGGCTGTGTATCGATAAAGTGAAAGTTCCCTTGTACCAGCTGAATAATCACAGTCAGGATCATCTACATCGAGTAACAAATCGCCATCATTGTCTAACCCATCCGAACATGAATCTTCGTACTGATCATCTGCGAAACCATCGGGATTATCGCCATCTGCTAGACCTCTGAAATCTAGATGGAAATTTGAAGCTAATGAAAACCACGGTGTATATCCATCATCATTAGTTTCTAAACTGTAAAGATCGTTACCTAAAGCATCCTCAATCAGGACATTTGCATTTGGAACTTTTTGGCCATTAACTAATGTTTGGAACCTCACAAGTTCTGCTCTTTGAACTTGAACTGCATATTTCGTAGGTTGAGTTTCTATATTTATTTTCGATAAATCTAGATTTGTTAGATTTGAAAACGTAAATACTGTTGAATTGTTGTCCATATTTATGGCCAGAGGGAAATTATGAGGTGTGTAATCGACACATGTCGGACAGGACTTGACCTGATGTGGAATTATTCCATTTTGCCAACCATTATTCACCCAAGCTTCTTGGTCATCCCAACTTAACACTACTGGGTTTTCTCCATCCGGAGGACTTGGGATATATTCAGACTGAACTGTAACAGCGGATTTCGATACATTGTATGTTACACCTACATCATTCCATTCATTACCGCTGAAAAATGCTAGGGTGCCATACTCCTGCTGACCAGTAAAACCCGAATCAAAATTCTGTAATATCGCTCCGGTACCTTGAGTTGCGAAGGTATTTCTCCTAAAGTCAAGAATCGCACCTGTTGCTCTTACTCCATCTGCTATTCCCTCCGAACCAAACGAGTTGTCAACAGCAGTAACACCAGTTCTATGTGCCATAATTAATGGGCATGTAAAGGAACCCCCCCACCATCTGGATGATGAACAATCTCCATTACCTTGGGTTGAAATTGTATTGTTAGCGAGGTAAAGTCTAGCCTGAGTCGGTGACGGGGCATTGTTTCCATATTCACCAGCAAGAACTGCTTCTTTAGCAGTGTTAAGGATAGAATTATTTTCAGCTATAACATCAAAATTACCCAAAAGCCAAAGCCCATTCCATCCTCCAATCGGCCCTATGTCATTGCCATGAATTTGGGCATTAGAGTCTCGGATTGCGATACCAGAACCTTCGATTGCGCCGGATAATTCATTGTTTTCAATTAGTACATCTGCTCCTTGGTAGGCTGTTATGGGGGTCCGATCAATAGTAGTAATGACATTGTTTGATATTTTCACATTATACACAGTACTTCCAATTCCTTTTGTTCCATAAACGTCAATACCATTACACCTTACATCAATTGAGGTATTCGATACTTCCCCAGCTGAATTTCTAATACTTAATCCAAAGTCTCCGCCTATGAAAAAGGACCTTTCTACTTTGATGAATGTTTGAGAAGCCCAGATAGCAGAACGCCCACCATCCTGATTACTACATCCCCTGTTAGTTGATTGAAATGTTGCATCTCTGAAAATCATTGGTGATGCAGGAGTCCCTCCCCCGTAAACCTGAACTGCCTGACCGGTAACTCCACTTTCCCCATCATTACCTGCAACATATTCTCCTCCAATGAAAGTTGGTTGGGCTAGATTCGTAGCCAAAACACTGGATGTGTTAACATCACTAAATGTCATACTCCTTAGAGTAGGGCTAGCCCCATCGAGAACAAGGGCTCCGAATCTATACTGATTCTCCATCTGAATGAAAAAAGGGATGCCCCAGGCGCCCTCAAAGTGCATATGCCTAAATCCAGATTGTGAAAGGTCCATAGAGTCACGCAAGATTATTCCTTCTCCACAAGATGGGTCATTAATCCAAATTTTAGAACTTCCAAATCCTAGTCCATAACAATCCCCTGTTGAATTGTTCACAAGTGGATCATTCCAAGTAAAGGTGATTGGATTGACCTCTGAGGCATCACCACTTGAGCCACAAGAGGAAAGGCCAGCGCATAAATTGCCTCTGACATCAATAGAGGTCCCATTAGGTAATGAAATTTCAGTGCCAGGATTAATTATCAATTTCGCACCAGCAGCGATAGTCAGGTCTCCAGTTAACTCATGTGAGCCGCTCCAAGTCTCGGTTCCAGTAATTGCACCACTTGTAGTTTCATTTTCTGCAGATACTGTTGAGGCAGGGCCAACTAATGCCAACATAGTACTGGTAAACATCAGAAATACAAGGAACTGACTTCTTACTCGGGTGCCGGTCATACTGTTGCGGTGTCTAGAAGTGATTTAATCATAAGGCTCAGGGGTTTGTAACTAGCCTTATGCTAGACATGATGTTTTAGGTGGTTTTTTCAATTAAAATTTTGTAAATTAAATTCCGATTCAATTTCTTCTAACCAAGCTACTGCATTCAATTCACCATATCCTGATTTTGTTGAGTGGGGAGATATTGACAATTGATCATTTACAGAAGAATTAGCCAATGCAGCCTTAACTTTAGTAATCTCATAATCATCAATTTTAGAATCTGCTCCACGTATTGAATCACCGTGGATTTGGAGAATTAAGGCCAGTGCACCTACAACCATTACAGTAGAATCAGAGGTCCCGGATGAGTAGGCATAGGGGGGGGAAACTAGTGTCGAAGCCGTTGAGAATAGTCTAACACCTGGGGCGATGACTTCAGGCTTTTGATTAGGGAAGTTCCTAGGTTCTTCTGTATATGGATTTATATCTGAACCAGCAGAACTATTTTTCCAAACTTCTCCATCGGCATTTGATGCGCCGACTGCAATAACTCTTGGGATATTTGCAGGAATAGATACATCATTTACCTTGTCTTCTGCTCCATTATTTCCTGCTGCCGCAACGACAAAAATACCCGCATCTAGTGCCTCGTTCACTGCCTCAACAGTTTCAGATTGGAAACTACTCATCCCTTCGCCTGGATCACCCCCTAAACTCAGACTTATGATGTCGACATCCTGACTAATTCTGCACCATCTAATCGCCAATGCTACTCTGTCAGCTTGTCCCGCTTCTCCTTCGGGACCAAGAGCGAGAGCAATGGATAGGGATACACTAGGAGCTGCACCAACATATGTTCCATTAGCGACCAATAAACCAGCCATCAAAGTACCATGGTAATCCTTTCCTATATCTCGTATGTCATCATGATTACCTGAATAAAAATCCCTAAATCCAATTAAATTTAAGTTATTGAAATCTGGATGGTCAATATCAATTCCAGTATCAACAATACAAACATGTACTCCATCACCGAAATAGCCATCCTGTTGTAACTGGCGTATTCCAGAGGAATCGTACGCCCATTCTGAGTCGGGAAGATAAGATACCAGAAATGGTTGTATTGAGGACCAGGTGATTAACAATAATACCGTGCCGACCGCAAAACTAGCTAAACCCCAAGGCCAAAAAAATTCCTTTAATGGCCCGAATGGCCAACGTAACTCTCTAGCCTCTTCATCACTAAGGCCGTAATGGGAACCGGGGTAACCGGGTGCTGCAGGGTCAACCGCAGTCAACAGACGCCTGTCTTCCGGTTCAGGCATTAACTCCAGATTTTCAATAGTCATGCCTGGTTCACCATGACAATGTCAGAGGTTTATACCTTTGAGGTCTTGTCTAATTTAATGTACCAAGAACTGAATTGATAAATTCAGAATGGCGCTCCGGGCCTTCTTGAACCAGACCTAGTAAAGTACCATAAGACAAATATCAAAATTGACAGTAATATTACTCCAATAACGTTAGTCGCGGTTGAATCATCTACCGCTTGAGCCTTTAGAGTAAATCGCTTCGGGAATATTTCAGGAGGCTCGGCTAATTCTTGACCATCTGTCAATATTTCAAAGTCAATCCAAACTTGATCAGGAGTGTCGAATTTTGTCAGATTAACCGTGATGATGAAATTGACAGTTTCTCCTGCCCCTATATTTTGGGTTGCACTTCCATTGGATTCAACCACTCCTCTGACTCCAGCAACAACAACTACATTTTCTGCATCAACTAAACCGGAATTCTCTACTTGCACTGTGAATGTATGCATTGTTCCGAATAGTGGGTCACTATCGGAAAATACTTCAGTTATTTCCAGTGTTGGTAGTGAGGTCCTGATGTTAATTGCGATAGGCGTGTAGGAGTCATTGTTCTTATCTCTAAATACGACTGTAATTGTGAAATCTTCGCTACCGGAAGCATTGTCGGGAGCAATCACATTCATGGTATGGGTTGAATCAGTAAATGCACCAATCGTATGGGAAGTAGCACCCGTCCGTTGCCATCCTGTTGGAAGCTGATTATCATCGAATTCAATTTCATATCTTTCATCACCATTACCAGTATTTGTGAAAAGGATAGGAATAGCCAATTCTTCTCCGGGTCTAATTCCGTAAACATCCATCAATGGTTCACGGAGGTTGAAATCGTGTATCTGCGGAATTCGAATCACTACTTCTTGATTAAATTGATAACCATCTTCAGAATTGAAAATTAAATTAACAGAATGACCGTTTGTTAGCGATTGAGCCGTCGAAATATTGGCTGGTGTAACTTTTATTCTAAGGTTAGTGGTAGTGCTATTATTACTATCCAATCCGAACTCAAACATAAAATTCGTAGTCCAATTTTCCTCATTCGAATCCCAAGCCTCTACTAACCAATATTGGCCGTCGGAACCAGCGATATTACCTGAAAATGTATAGCTTGATATCGATTCATGGCCAAGATAATCTAACTCCATTGTGAATTCTATTGGAGTATATTCACCTTCGTCTGCAACACTAGCGACAATATCTTCGAAATCACCCTCATTAGAGAGAACTCCACCTGTCACCTCAATGATTGTTACATTTATTGTATGATTCGATATTCGACTGAATATTAATTCTTGATTAAGTGATGCTTTCAAGTCTGTTCCGGAACTTGGTAAACTAATTGATTTCGAGGCGGTATATTCCATAATTCGATCCACTTGATCTACAGAGAAAGCCCCCTCTACTTCTATTAGTCCGCTTGGCATTAGTACAGAAATTTCTCCTTGTTCATCCAATATTTCGTCCCAACTCACACCGGCACCTGAAGACAATGTGAATTCGACATCTCCAATTATGTCTGCCGATTCAATATCAACATCTGATGCATGATGTTGACTACCGTTTGTATCAACCCAAGTTGTTGTAAGATATAACCATCCTCCGTAAACTAACTCGAGGTCAACATTCCCACCATCACTGATGTCAGCTTCAATACTAGCCATACCAACTAGGTTTGAAGATTCAAGTGTTGCTCTTATAATCCATCGACCTGGTTCTACAGAAGCATTCCATTGACCGTTCCAAACTCCATCTTCGTATACTTTGTTGGGTACAACTCTATCTCGTACCATTCCTTCGGCTGGAATTAGTATCAATTCGACATCTTCGCCAATATTGGCTAGATCTGAATGACTGATATTACCAGCTATTTCCACATATCCAGCAGTCAATTCAATTTCTACAGAATTGGGAGAATCCATCGATATAGACTTGATTTCTTCGGCGAAACCAGTTCTATTGGTGAAGATTTGCCAAGTTGTACCCGCTGGAACGAAGACACTCCATTGACCACTAGCATCAGTGATGTACGACAAGTTGTCATGACTTTCACTGGACATTAATATGTTGACTTCGGGAACTCCTTCGCCTACATCAGAATCATTATCATCATTGTGATCCCAGAAAACATCTCCAGAGAACATGTAGTATGTGGAAGCTACAATTTCGATAAGTCCATTGTCTCCAGGTATCAGACCTCCATCTGATAATTCGATTGATTCAATCAAATAACGAGTGTCAACTTCCGTATGATTTAATTCTACATTCCAAGAACCTGGGGTTATTGAACCAGAAGTTGTACCCGACCCATCTGTTGAGTCAAGGTAAACTAAACCAAGATCATCATTGGAAGTAAGTTTCAAGTTCATATTTTCCAAGAATGTGCCATTTTCGTCAGTAATTTTTATTGAAAAGGAAGATAATTCGCTGGTAGTAATTGTATTTGAGTCAGTCGCTGTTTGGTTTGAGACATTAATTTTAGTTCGTGCGCCTTCAATAACTCCTTCTCCAGTTCTTATTGAATCAACAACAATAATCCAATCTCCTTCAGGAAGGTGGTCAATCAGTGTACCGTTTATATCTGTCTTTCTGGTGATAATTTGCCCCGTATCATCTACATTGATTAGGCGAATTTGCTGATCTACCAGTGGACCATATGTCTCATTGACAAATGATAGATTAACTCTCCACTCAGGGTCAAAACCAATAGATCGAGTTACAATCTCACCACCGAAGCCGACTTCGAAATACGTATCACCAGACAATATTCGTGTGCCGAACAAATCACCAGCACGTGCATCTGATATTTGTACATCAATACGATAAGATCCTGCTTCAATAGGAACTCGGGCAAGTCCCTCGTCGACCCACTCTGTTCCATTGGAATTCACTTGTGTTGTTAATCCGACGGAATTATCAACAGGGACGATGGAAAATTCATACTCAACTGGCGTTCCATTTTCTACGTCATTATTTCCATTCTCATCAAGGAAAAAGTCTATCTCGACATAGGAATCTTCAGGATAAAGATAAATCTCCACAAAGTCGTTGCTTCCATTTACCTCGAGTGTAGCATCTGAGGAATTTAACCACTCCAAATTAGTCGAGAATGTCCAATTTCCTTGAGGTAAAATAGTACTAAATGTACCTAATTCGTTAACCTCAATGTGCCATACAGTATTAGTAGATTCTTCCATTGCATTGACTATTACTGATTCCCAACCTCCAAATTGTGATGTGTAAAGGTTGCCCAATCTGTTGACATTCAATGTTCCCGTTACATCGCTTCCCGGACGGGCCACCATAGTTATGTTCTGCATACCCTCTTCAACAGTAAAGCGGGTTCCATTAACTACATTCAATACATTTCCAAATACCACAGCATCTACGACAGCCCCGAGAGGTAATACAACATTGAATATACCCTCCGAATTTGTTGTAGCAGTGGTTTTGAACTCATCCCAATAAAACTCTATATCTGTGAAATCAACAATCTCTGCCTGAATAATATCGTCTGATACAGGGGTGTCGGAATTAGTGTCATAATATACAGTCCCAACTACATTTAGAGATTCTCGGAACTGATATGATTTTGTGACATCTGAATCAATATCAATCTGCTCCCAAAGTTGCTCTGAATCACTTAAGGTATGACTTAGTATCCATTCACCCTCGGGCAACTCAACTAGATAATTACCTGATTCATTATCGAAAATCGCCTGCACAGGAGGATTATTGCTATCACCACTCGATAGAGTAATTGTTTCATTCTCAACCGGAGATTCTGAACCATTAATAATTTGGGTAAGTGTGAAGGTTAAATCGTAAACATTTGGGACAGTGCTTGGGAAAGTAACCTCAGAGTCCATATCTGCTTCAAACTCATGAATCAACTCTAACTCATTGAATCCATCATTATCCATGTCTAATTCAAAGATATATTCCCCTGGAAGAACTGGTCCAAACTCAAAGAACCCGTCCTCATCAGTAGTGATATAACATGGTGCAAACATCAGCTCAGCACATTCTCCAGGATATGTGTTATTTTCAGAGGATAAGATATTCATGGAAACAGTAGATGAAATTGGATCGCCATCTTCGTCAATTAGAACTCCAGATATCATACCTCCAGCGACGTCTATTTCGTAGAGGGATGGGACACCTGTGAATGGCACAGTGAATCCGTCATTAATTGCAACTCTTGTTCCATCTTCGAATAGAATTGCGACGTCATAATTTCCCGGAATTGCATTGGTTAAATGGAATGTACCGGCTTGGACCATTGGGCCACTAAATACACCTTCACCCGTGAAAGTTCCTGTACCATTCAGGGTTCCGAATGACTCACGATTCTCATCAGAATCATCCACTTTGAAAATTCCTGAGCCAATTAAGGAAGAGCCATTGTGCTCTTGTAGGAATGTTGAGGTGCCATTTGAAGTGAATTTACCTGTTGCATTTATTGTACCATCAATGAGGTATGAACCATCTGAATGTGAACATACTGAGAAATTTTCAGGCATGGTTCCATTTTCATTACAAGGACCATCTATAATTTCAACATCATCAACAGAGCCTTGAAGGGTTCCAATTCCACTAAATTCACCAGAACCTTCTAGGCTATGACCATTCAGAATTTTTTGTTCATGAGTGCCGACAAAGTCTGTAACTGTCATTAGTCCATTACTGATTACCTCTCCTTCTCCAGTGAAGGTAGCTTGCCCAATTCCTTGGAAGGATAGATCTGGACCGGTTACACTACCTGTTGAGGTTTCGAGTATTATTGGCTGCATCATTACTTGATCCCAAGAAGGTGTCAATTCTACAAGTGCATTTGTAATTGCTTCTCCATCAAAATCACCTGCGCCATTCCAAACTAATCGACCGGTTGCAAAAGACGGTTCGACAATAATGTCCGCATTTACGTTAATTTGACCATTAGAATGGCCGGCTTCTCCAGAGACATTAACTATGGTTTCTGAAAGCCATTGTGAACCAGAGACATTACCTAAAATCCCGGTTATTAGGTTGACATTCCTGATACCATTAGTATGCTCAGTTGCCACGTCCTGAAGCATTCCTCCGGAGCCAGTAGATAATTGAGTACGAGCAGATTTCAAATCTGGTTCTCCAAAGAATGCTGAAACTCTGATTTTACCTGCAGGGACGGTAAAGGAATATTCACCGTTTTCGTCAGCATCTACAGTTCCAATTGGGACCCAATATGTTCTGAGATCTTGATCGGTTACGGAGCCGTTGATATCAACGATCTCTTCGCCACTGAAAGCATCTCTTTCAATTAGGATTCTTGCATTAGGAACAGGACCAATACCATCTAATTCGACTGTTCCTTCAAGGGTTGCGCCACTGTAATACTTGACTACCTTAACATTGGTGTTTGCTCGACCTATTGCTGCATAACCTCCATCAAATATGTCAGGAATACTGTTATTGTCATCATCTGGTGAATCAGTTCCATCATCGTACCAATTTGCGATAACAAAGTGATTCATCATTGCACCTGGAAGAGGGAAGGCGTTCTCTAATGGAGAACCTGGAGTGCCACTAATGGCCCAAGTAGGGCCTGGTTGAGAGGGGTCATCTTCAAGACCCAATGTCGAGGTTCCGTATCCTACGTAAATTCTAGCGATCATCGTTTCGAAGAAAGATTCAGTTTGCTGATATTCTATATCCACCAATTGAATCATATCACTAGAATCTTCCATGGCTCCAGACTGCTGTTTTACAATATCTGACATGGATTCTTGTTCGAAGCGCTCTGCGCTCATGTAAACTGTAGGTCTATCGCCTCTTTGGGTTTGATAAACAGACTCTATGTAGTGGTCTGGATCGAGTCCTGATAGTGTAGTAGGTGCATAGAAAATACCCGTGGTCTGACCTCGGTGATAACTTTGGTCAGCATAATAGGCACCTCCTAATGGGTACAACCTGTCGTCTACCGCAAAGTACCTGATGTCATTATTTCGAGTAATCATATCTCCTAAACTGCCATCATAACTCTGAACTTCATATTCGACAGTGGTGGTTATGTCGTGGTATAATTCAACCAACTCATCTAGTGTTAAAGCAGAAGTCAAGAATGCACGAGAGAGGCCTAATTTTGCATTTTGTCGGTGAAGATTAGTTGAAACATCATCGAAGTCTTCGATTAAGTCTGCAGTGTATCTGTATCCACCTATCTCGTAATGGGTTATATCTTCCTTATATGGTTGGCTGGAGCCACGTGCTTCGTCAAAGATAGACTTAGCTGAAGTCTCGTTAGATGTGGCATTACCGATTTGCTTGCCATCTTTGAAAACGTACCACATTTCTTCCTGCATAGGGATTCCATCACTATCCAAAGCATAACCGCGCATTAAGTCGGTTGTGATTTTCATGTTTCCACCTGTGAAGGTGGAATCCTGAATCTCCTGAACGTTTTGATAAACCAATGTCAATGAACGGTCAATTACCAACTGCTTATCACCGGGGCCAATAGAAAGAATTCTTTCAAATTCTTCTTTCTGATCTGTTGTTAGATGGTTCAGTATTACGTCTGAGAATGAATCTGTAAACATTCCATCATCTGAATACTGTTTATCACCTTGTGCTAATGTAGCGATAAACATAGCCAGTGTATCTTCTTGACCTGACGACAACAACATAGCACCACTATGAGGGATACCCGACTGGAAGTTGTCAGCAACGGTAGGATGTTCCCCTGAGTCTAATGCTTGGAATCCATAGTCCCACCATGAGACGAATGCAGGTCTTTCACTGAAAGTGTCGTCAGAATCTTGTTGTGAAAGCCACTCATAAGCCATATTCCAGCCACCTCCATTGAAACCGGGGCCAAATGTCCCCATGTACCAACAGCCATTACCGCAATTTGCAGATGGGTTGTAAGCACTATTGTCAAGGAGAGAAATTCCTGCTATGTCGTATCTCATAACATCAGGTGTTATGTCATATATGACCTGATCAACATCACCGGAAGCAGAGTCTCCTCGGGGGATACCAGAATCTATTCCGTATGTTGCATGTTGGGTTGCAACTAACATAAATACCAAAATCAAGGCTGGAATCATTGGTTTCTTTGTACCAGCAATTCTCGCTGAGCGGAAGCGAGCTCTGGGTGTCCCTATTCCAGCGCGACGCCATTCTTTGACTAATTCTGAGAAATCTGCCATCTTCCAGAGAGCAGCTATTCCTATTGCTCCCGCAACTGCCATCGCAGGGGTCGCATTTAGGATGAATCGGCCTGCACTCCAAGCCATGTATGTAGCAATAATAACCCATAGTCCGACCAAGGATAGGCTCTGTTTCTCTTCCCTCGCACCTCGCCATATCATTACAAAGGAATATCCGATTGCGATAAGTGATACTATAGGGCCAAATGACGCGAATAACACTCCTCGACTCGGAGCTTGAGCCTCTCCAATAGTTCCGAAAATTTTGTTCTTTGAAAAGTAGAAACCTCCAGTGAATAGAATATCCCATCCATCATAGTATTCCATAGATTGAAGCACCCATAGTGCTGAAAGAATACCGCCGAATAGTACCGCTCCACTACCTAAAACAAGTAACCATGGTTTGTCTCTGAAGCTAGAAGCGACCCAACCTAGAGCAAATGTAAACCCTACGATGTAGAACATAGGTTGGAATCCGCTTGGAGCCCACAGCAAATTCATACCGGGCCAGATGTAGAAAGGAAGAGGAATTAGGAAAGTAGTCAACATCATCTGTAGCGCAGCCGAAGTCAGAGGTAGACTATCTCGGCGGCGGAACATATTGAGGATGATTTGGAATGAAAAGGCGAGGAAAAGAATTCCAGGACCGTATACAAACCCTTTCCAACCCAAAGCGACAGTGGAGAAACTGATTCCTGCCAAGGTTGCAAATGACATCATCTTTGGATTACGGTTCCACATTTCTCGAATTCCGGCAACTAAGTACAATGGATTTGGACTTGGATTACGGAAAACTCGTTCGCTACCAATCTCTGCTAGAGCTCGAACCCAGAAATAGAATGCCAAGGTAAGGAACAGCAATGCGAAGGAATCGTGATCAGCCAATCCAAAAGTAGAGTGGCTAATGTGGCCCGGCATTAGTGCCATCAACCATGCAGCAATTATTCCTGCCTGAGCGCTGTGCATTCGGTTTGCGATTCCAGCAACAGGTAGAATAATCAGTGCTCCGAAAATAGCCGGCAATCCGGCAACTGACCACCATACAACATCATCTGCTGCGATACCAGTTAGCCAATGTAGAGCAAGTCCACCTAGGGCTAAGCACCATGAGAACAGAGGTGGTCTCGGATTAATTCCACCTCTTGGGTAAGAACGGTCAGCATCGAAAATAAAGTGAGATTGCTCTGCTACAATGTAGTCTACAACCCTTTTCATGTACCAAGGATCGGATCCTCCAGTCATATCCCAGAGTCCGGTAATGTTAGCATTCATTGCCGGTAGAACATTCCATCCCGTTCGGATTAGAAGACCAACAATTACTGCTGAACCGACCAAAATCGTATATGAGTTATCATTCCACCAGAGTCTGAATTCACTGGGCTCTCTTCTTGGTGCAATTTCACCAAATCTTCCGCTAGAAGCTAGCATAATGACTAGTACATTCAGCCAAAAGGTAATGAAAAGCCAAGAAAATGCTCCGCTGAAATCGTTTCCTGCTAGGAATTCTAATTGAGAAGGTGGTGAAATTCCAATTTCAACTAAGTGGGATAAAGTGTAAATGAACCAATTTACGGCAACTACTGACCCTAATACGTGCCATCTTTCTGCCCTACAGAAGGACACAAACATCACGATAATCGAGGTGGCTAATGCCCAAACATTCCCAAGATAATGATGTTCTTCAAAAGTAACTGCATCAGATATCATTGCTGATGAAAAGAGAGGAATCAAATTGACAATTAACAAAACAAATCCTGTTATGGTCAAATCACGGTTCTCAAGAATATTGAATTTATTTGGAATTCTTCGGAAAAATGAACCATTTCCTCCGTCGTAGAGAGTCCCCCTAAATGCAATGGAAAGAATTGTTCCCAGCATCAATGAGGCCACATAAAATGAGAAGAAATTAGCGGCAATGCCTGCCCTCTGAACATCAATAAGCACGTTCTGGAGTGTTTCTCCTTCAGGTACGATTAGGTCAGGCATTGAGGCTGCATAGGCAACCGATACATGGAATCCGGCAACCATTGTTAGCAGGATAGTTGCTTCTTCATTTCTGTTTGATTTAACCAAAACTAGAGTCGAAATTGCGGTAAAAGCGAATGTTGTTGCTAGAATGGCATCAATAAAACCAAGAATTTCTAGAAGAATTGGTGCGATTGCAAAAATCAATACGAATAGCGGTGTTTTCTTTACCGGTGAATCATCAGGAATAACAGATACCCAAATCCTTCCCAAGACAGCCGCTAATGCGGCCGCTACGGGAAGGATAACCAACTTTCCTGTGTCAATCATCGCATCATCTGCAAGGGCTGTAGCGGAGAAAAATAGCAGCAATAAGCCGGCTATGATCACCGGAGCAGAAGCCAGACTAATGTACTGACTAACACCCTTTGCATTCCCGTTTTCATAAGACATTTTCATCATCTTCTACTTGCAGCCTAAAGGCTCAGCAGCGCGGCGACCTGAACTTGTGTTATAACCGTTCTCGGCATATACGCTACGTAGTAGCGGGGCTATCATCGATGAAAATTGATTCAGAGAGCCCGATAAGCAATATCAGTTCGATAATGTGAACCCTCCAATTGGATTTCATTCATCACATCATAGGCGGCCTTTACAGCGGTAGGTAAATCGTTTGCAATCCCGGTTGAAGATAGTACTCTTCCTCCGTTTGAAAGTAAAACTCCTCCTTCTCCCCTGAGAGTACCCGCCTGATGCACAAAAGCAGTTTTATCAACGTCTTCAATCCTAACGGATTCGCCTTTAATTTCTCTTCCAATATTTGAGGGACCAGGATATCCCTCAGACGCCAAAACTACGGTTACTGCAGACTTGTTAGAAAATCGAGGTTCTATTTCATCCAACCTACCTTCAGATGCTGCCAATAGCATTAATCCAAGGTCAGATTCTATCAAAGGAATCGTCACTTGGGTTTCTGGGTCACCGAATCTAACATTATACTCAACTACGTTTGGGTAGCCGTCATCGTCTATCATCAAGCCAACATACAAAACACCTCGATATGGAATATTTTGATTTTTTAGATAGTGGTGCATTGGATTAACAATATTCTCGATGACTCTTTGTTTCACAACTTCAGAAACCACAGGAGCTGGAGCATACGCACCCATACCACCGGTGTTTGGACCAGTATCTCCATTTCCCACTCTTTTGTGATCTTGACTTGCAGGGAGGCATATGAATCCCGATTCGTCCATTATTACCAACATAGAGGCTTCCTCGCCATGAAGAAATTCTTCCAATAACACGAATTTATCGGTAGAAATAGAGTCTGAAATGAATTTCTTAGCCTCATCTATATTTTCCGTGACAACTACACCCTTGCCCGCGGCTAAAACATCCCTCTTAATCACCCAAGGTGGAGGAAAACTGGCAAGTGCAGAATCAATATCGGATTCATCGGTTAAGACCTGAACGCCTCCTGTTGGTATTCCTAATTCTTCCATTATTCTTTTCGCATGTAGTTTTGAACCTTCAAGTTCAGCACCTTTGGAATGAGGGCCAAAACTAGGTATTCCATTTTCTCTAAGCAAATCAGAAAGTCCAGAAACAAGAGGCGCTTCAGGCCCAACTACTACAAGTCCGATGGCTAACTCTTTTGCTAGTTTCAGAATAGCTTCTATGTCATTTGAGGAAACATCATGATTTGTGCCAATTTCAGAAGTTCCAGCATTTCCGGGGCAAGTATGGATTTGGTCAACTGATGGGCTATTTGCTAAACCAATTGCAAGAGCATGTTCTCTACCGCCTGACCCCACGATAAGTACCCTAATGCCGCTCATATCAAATGGCAATTACTCTAAGTGATAATTCATTCCGAACTTATATCTCATTCAAAATTAGGAAATATGGAATTAATATGGCACTGACTTCAATCCTAGCTTGTAGCCTAACATATTGAAAGAACGATGAATGATTGGCGTGAAAATTATTATTGCAAAAATCGATGAAGTAAAATCCTCATGCATCAATACTTGATCTCTGAATAGTAGTACGGCTGCAATAAAAATGAAAATGGCAAAAGGTAAGGTGTCTAGTAAGGGTGCTTTGGAACTAACTTCACCCTCTCTTTTGTGACCTTGTCTGCGCTTGACAAAAGAACCCGCCATGTCCCCTAGCATACAAGCAAATCCTAGAGTGAATCCAAGTATAAACGCCGCAATCCACTCATTTCCTAACCAGAACCAATCTGTTGAATCTGCAAGCACGAGTGGGTCTATGAACGGTCTTGCAGATTCCGCGCTATTTCCTTTCCAAAAGAAATGAGCAAGCATCATCAATAATGCAGAGAAAACTGCTCCACCAAACAACCCTTCCCATGATTTACCGTCTCCAAGAATTCTATTTCCATCTGAATGTACTCTACCAGCATCAATTTTGTGATTGCTAAAGCCAACTTTATCGGGTATCCATTTGCCAAATAACATCGCTCCTGTGTTAGCCAGATATGCTGGCCCTACCAAAATTAGAACTGTCAGGACATTCAACAAAAAATCCCCAGTGTTTCCGGCAGGATAAACTAGGTCGGCAGCACTAGACATTGCCTTGGCCACGTACTCATCTGAAAAGAACTCTCGGTTTGAAGCACAAACCGCCGATTCCTTCATTCGTTACATCTTACACGGGGGATTAATGAAGAAATCTAGACCTATACTTCTAACTATGATTTTGATGTTTTCAATAGCATCTGTGAATGTTTTGTCAGTTTCAGCACAGAACTCAGAAATCGTAGTTGATTCGCAAATTGAATGGATTGAAGATAGGGCATTGGAAGAAAATTTGAGAATTGTTTCAGGCGGTGAATTAACCATCAATGGATTATCGATGACGATTTCTGATGGGGTGAGCGTCATTGTCGAAGAAGGTGGTATTTTGAATGTAAGAGATTCCGCTATTCAATCTGAAAACCCACCTTCTGGACTTGCTGGGTATGGATATTGGGAAGAGCCTGATCGCTCTGCGGTTTTAATTCCAGGTTCTGACTTTGGAGTTTCTTTTAGTGCAACATTTTTTGCACCAGAGGGTTACTCGTTTTATGGTGGTCAAGCGATTCCTGAGGGGTCAGATCCTGTAGACACGAATGGTAGCCAGTTCACCCTTGAGTTCGATGAGAACACCGAGAACATTTGGGTTGGCCTAGTTGCCTATGGCCATCAAGAAGTTCGTTTAGCTTCAGTCACGCTAACTCCTGATGT
>DAOJ01000042.1:0-6361 GCA_002502365.1 Euryarchaeota archaeon UBA106 | reverse complement strand
AAACCCACCTTCTGGACTTGCTGGTTATGGATATTGGGAAGAGCCTGATCGCTCTGCGGTTTTAATTCCAGGTTCTGAATTTGGAGTTTCTTTTAGTGCAACATTTTTTGCACCAGAAGATTACTCGTTTTATGGTGGTCAAGCGATTCCCGAGGGGTCAGACCCTGTAGACACGAATGGTAGCCAGTTCACCCTTGAGTTCGATGAGAACACCGAGAACATCTGGGTTGGCCTAGTTGCCTATGGTCATCAGGAAGTTCGTTTAGATTCAGTCACGCTAACTCCTGATGTTGGGTCAGCTGTTTCCTATGATGCTATAGACCTAGAATCAAGGAATATGAAGGGCCTCGATACTGATTCTGAGACTTGTTTGGTAGACATTGATGGAGATGCAGACGTTGCTGATTCGTCGTTTTTAGGGTGCGAAGTTGTCGTCAATGGTACTCTTACCCTACATTCCACCGCTCTGGATAGAACCGGCCCTCTATTCGTAAATGCTGATGGTGAAATCACTCTATCTGGCTCTACTAACTTTGCCATGAGTACCGATGACCATGATGTGCGTGCGCATGCTAAGGCAGATTTGTACTGGGGTGATGATGTAATTGGCAGCGGTGGCTTTACCGACCGCTGGGAGCGCATAATGGGGCCACAGATAGTGGAATTTGATGCGGTCGAAGTTCTATTCCGTATCCTTGATTTTGGCCCACAAGAGACTACATCCTCAACATTCTTCAGCGATGAGAACGGTGTCGGGTTGATAGACGGAGGCAAACCAAGAACCGTTGAGATCGGTTGGGCAGATGGGGGTGTTTGGACTGAATCTGCGACGATTGACATCATCTCTTACGAGACCGCATGGAACCCCCAAGCGGACCATGATAACGATGGCCAGCCTGATTCCGGCATAGGGCACTATGGTGGGGGCCTAATTCCGTTGACTTGGGATGAAGTAATTGTGATAGATGACAATTTACCATACATCGAATTTGTTTCTGTTGATTACCAAACTCCAGCTGAAAGCGTATCACGAGGAAGTGGCGGTGTTGGCATGATGGCAACCATTGCAAATCGTGGTACTGCTTCCGCAATTGTATATTTCACATGCGATGTTACTGAAACTGGGTTAGGGGCACAAATGACATCTTTTCCTGGTGGTTTAGTTGAGGCAGGAGAAGAAGTCACAATTCAATTCTCCTGGTCGAATAGCGATGTGGACAATGCAAGCTTGACCTGTGAGATACTAACACCGACTCAATTGGCGAATGAGGATGCATTTGGAGGTGGTACCGCCTCAAGTGAACAAATTACATGGATAAATGCAGAAGATGATGACGAAGGAACACTATTTCCAGTTATCATTGCCTTCGTAATCGCAGTATTAGGTATGGCTGCATTCTTCTTCAGGATGACAAAATCATCTGATGAAGACGAGGAACTTTACTAACATGAAACAGTAGACTCGGTCCAAGTTTCCGATTCACCGTTTTCTTGGTCACCAGTCTTTTCGAACAAGTAGTATGATTCGTAAATTAATGATGTACCGCCACTCCAAGGTGCCTGTTGATTAATTTCAATTTTTACAGTGTAACAACCGTAATCATTCTCTTCCCAAGCACTTATTGGGATTATATCTGCTTGAATGTCCGAACCATATTCTGATCCACCTAACGGTAGAGATGAACCCGAATCTCCAATTATTCCATTTCCAGAACCCCATTCTCCTCCATTATCGTCCCATGCTGCGACTGTGTTTTCAACCGTAATTAATGGATAGTTTATTGCTAAATTATCCCCTTCGTAATACATAGTAAAATCAATTGTATAATCTGCATAAGGGAGCCCTGCAGGAGGATATCCTGCCGCAGCCGCCAATCCAGCAGACGCAGTTAAAGCAACTCCTTTGACACATCTTTCCTTATCTCCACAATCGTCTGCATTCGTGCTAAGCGAGGCTGTAGCTGATGATTCTGCACCTGTAATTGTTCTTGTCAGCAAATTTGAATCAAGGTTCTCTGTAAACTTATTACCGTCAACAGTCACACTGATAACATATCTGTTACTATCCATAGGGAGTGCATTGGTTGCATAGAAATCCTCTACATTTAACAGAATCTCTCCATAATCGCCCCGTGAGTCTTCGCGGTTAATCTTGAATGATTGGACTAAACTGAGAACCTCTGAACCTGATTGACTTATACTTATTTCAGCTTCGTGAGAGCCAGAACCGCCATTCTGTCTAATCTTGATTGACATTTCAGAGCCGTCGTCATCAAAATCAATTTCGCCTAGCGTCATATCTCCGGTCAAGGCAATCGATAGCAATGCAGGAGTTCCTAGTAGAAGTATTAGCGTCACAAAGATAGATGCGGCAACCGTTGTGTTGATTCCTGATCCACCCGCAATTGAAGGGATTCCGCCCCCTAATCTCCACCAAACAAATGATACTGAGCCTAATACGACAAGTAAGGTCATTACAATGGAAGGAATTACAGGGATTATTCCTCCGAACCACATCAGGAAGAAAAATGGTAAAACCATACCTAGCAAAATTGTAAGAGCGATATTCCCTAATGTTGCCGAGTTGGCATTTTGGGGCGGCTTAGATACCGCTACCGCTTCTATTTCATCCGCTGGTTGTTGAACGTCCATAGCCTTCTGAAGCAATCCACCATCACTCATACCACTAACCTCTCAGGTAGTCGATGCGTATCCCGTATCGGTTATCAACCCAATGCCACCGTAGGTGGCAAATTGATTGAACAGTGACTTAGAAGAGTCTGGCGTCTAGTGGTTCTAAATCATCCGATTCTTCATCGTTTATTCTAGTAGATGAGGACCTTCCTGCAAATGCAGCGGCAGCTAATGCTGTAATCATCAAAGTGCCAATCAACTCAAATCCTGGAAGATAAACTCCCCTGATGTAAATTGTCATAGTCTGAATTTGGTAATTAGGTATTCCCTCGGTTCTAACTGAATATTCCGAAGTGGCTTTGAATTGCAAAGAGAAATACTTGTCAGTCCAGCCTTGGTTCTTTGGAGTTCTCATCTGAACCCGAATCTTATCAGGAGGTGCTTGTGACTCAATCTCAACGCTGACTAATGGAATACTGAGTTGGAAACCATCATCGTTCAATTGATCGTAATTTTCTATCTCGATATTGAATCGGTCTAATGCGTTGCCATCGTTATAGACATCGAACACTAAGTTGTAATCCACCTTAGGCCGTAATTGAAGGAAGGCTACTTCAGATGCGACTCGAAGTCTGCTAAATTGTCGAATGATTGCCATGACATTTGCCGCGGATGGTTCACTAGTTACAGGGACTCCGTTAGCCATTGTGACTTCTGCACTGATACTAACTTGGTGTTGCCCCTCAGGTGCCCTGAGCTCTGCCCTAACCAATACTTGGAAGGAGACTTCCGAGCCTCCACCAATAGACATTGTAGCAGGGCCTGAATAAGCTAAAACTCCTGCTTGAATCTGAATCCTTACCTTTTCTTGATGAACGGTTGGGTTTTCTATTCGGCAATTGATGATGCTAGACCTAGTTGCACCAGGATACACGTCAATTGGCTGAGGTTGATCGCATGTTAGAGTGATATCAGGCACCGCACCTTGGGCTTGTACAGGAGCGGCTGCAGCCCAAGTGCTGAGGAAGTAAACCAGCAGAATCATTAGGGCAGGACGAACCTTGTTTGCAGTGCTCATCACCTAGCCCCCGTATCAGGCCGTATTTATGGGTTAGCACAGTTGGCTTCGATATGGGATATTTTCAATCTACTCCGTAGGTAGTACAAAATCATCAATTTCCAACTCAGAATATGTGAAAATTGGATTGGTTTTGTACTAATTTTGTGGTGGACCCGACCGGATTTGAACCGATGACCACTCGGTTATGAGCCGAGCGCTCTAACCAACTGAGCTACGGGTCCTGTGCTTACCTCAGAGGTAACTGCGAGATGAACCTTATTCCCCGAGGAGGAGAATTTGATGATTCGAAAAAACCAAAAATATTCATTTCAATTGATAGTAATTTTCTGTATTGCAACACTTAACGTTCAAGCACATGAGACATATCCGCAACACATGGCGAAGCTTTGGGTCATGTTCTTCACTTCCCTCCTACTTGTGTCAACTATGAATTTCTATGCAGTTATCCGCGAACCGGATATGATAGACATGGACGAAATTCATGAATATCCAAGAGAGACTGTCAAGGTTCAGGGGGTCCTCACTAGTTACGTGGTGGATCCGTATGGCGAACAAGCAGACAGAATAGACTTACAGGTCAGAGAGGTCGATGGACATTCTGTAGTTGAAGTTAGATGGTTTGTGGATAGGAATAACGAGATTCCCCCAATAGGTACAATCATCACAGTAGAAGGAGAAGTTACCGAATGGAATGGAAGAATTTGGTTATCCTCTAATGGATATGGAGCGATTCGGTGCGCGGATACTGATTGCGAGGGTGTTGAGTACACCGCCATGCAATTAGTAGAGGTTGCCATGCAACCGCAAACTTTTGCGAATATGTCTGTCAGAGTTGATGGTTACCTCTCGGAATCTCTGGAGCCGGATGTCACGTATCATTCCTTGAGCCTGATGGATAACCCCTCCTATGGTAATGCAGACCACTTACTATACATGCAGATTGAGGGGCGTGTAATTGACTGGATAGAGGCCGGTAGTCATGTCGAAGTTTCAGGGTGGCTCCAATACGACCAACGGTCCTTACGCTGGAGGCTTCTTGTTCAAGCAACATCTGTAGAGGTACTGAATAATGGTTCAACTGTAGATTTGTCTTGGGAACTCGAACCATACACCTTGACGTATGAAGTTGGTAAGCGTGTTTCAATTGACGGCACGGCAACCGAATCTTCTGGCTCATGGTGGCTAAATGGTGATGCCCCAACCGATCGCCTATGTTTGCTTCCTTCAGTTGAAGACCTTGATTCAGGTTTGGAAGGAAAAGTTAGTACTTGGACTGGACGTTTGGTCTGGTCTACTGATGAAGCACTGATTTGCTTGGACCGAAGTTACGGAGTGACTGATGATAATTCAGGTAGTCAACTAAGTGATGATGCCACGCCCTTACTTGATGTGGCGGAGAATCCCTTTGCATATCTAAACCAAAATCACACTTTTGAAGGATGGGTAACGGACCCCATATCTCCTGATTATGACAAAGGGTATGTCGGTGATGGTCCAGACTATTATGCTAGACAAACCAAACTAAGATTACATTTGATTGGGGAACACGCAGAATATATCGAAGGTGGGCAATCAATTCGATTCAACGCTACAATAATTTGGTCTGAAAGCGAAGGCCGTGTGATTCTTGAGGCTCGTTCTTGGACACTCGGACAAGCTCCCGAACCAAACACGCTCAACTGGGGAGATGGGTATAACTCATGGAAATGGGACATAGGTAAACTGGTGGTAATCAATGGTGAGGCTGTGATGGACGAAGATGGGAATCAGTGGATTCAGAGATCTGGTTCCGAAGAGAGAGTTTGTCTCTTAGGAGATGGAAGTGAAGCAAGTCAACAAGAATCGATTGGCGAACCTATAGATTGGACTGGTAGACTTTCTACCGCTGAGGACTTTGTGGGAAATACAATGCAATTTTGCATTGACATTAGATGAGGTGTTCAAATGGACCCGTGGCTAATCGATTTTGGTTGGTTAATAGGTTCATTTGTATTCGGTATTTTTCTTGGCTGTTTAACAGGGTTAATCCCTGGGTTCCACGTAAATAACGTCGCTCTGATTGCCTTATCGCTATCACCTGTTGCTGTCGGAATAGGAATTCCTTTGGACGCTGTTGCGGGAATAATCGTCGCCTGTGGAACTGTTCATACATTTTTGAATTACATACCAAGCGCATTAGTTGGTGCGCCAGATGACAATATGGCTCTAGCACTTTTACCAGGGCATAGGATGTTGATTTCGGGTCAAGCCGCCCAAGGTGTCGCTTATTCTGCTCGGGGTTCCCAAATGGGAATGTTAATGTCAATCCCACTGCTAATTGTTGCCCGTCTTCTCTTTGGAGAAAATCCAGGATTGGGATTATACGAAGCAAGTCGTGACCAACTCCCTTGGCTTCTGTTATTCATTTCGATTTTCCTGATATTAACTGAAACAACTAGATTGCCTTGGCCGGTTTGGTCACAAAAAGTAACCAAGAGGTTGAAATGGCCACTCAAGAAACCTCTAGAGTTTACTATTCCAATGGGCCGCCTAAGTATCAGAAGAAGGTATGACGCTATCGATTTCCGTCTTGGCGAGAGTTCAAGGGCCGCTGGAATCTTAGTCGCAACCGCTTATTTTCTACTAACAGGATTTTACGGCTGGGCA
>DAOJ01000069.1 GCA_002502365.1 Euryarchaeota archaeon UBA106 | reverse complement strand
TGCTGAACGGGTTGTAATTCTATCCGGAGCAGCACCGCCGTGGCGTGATTCCGCACTAGGTTCCGCGATTTCGGCACTAGCTGAAGAACCACGTTCAATCGTACTAATCTCTACTCCAGTTGGCCTGATTCCCTTCACCCTTGAGGATGTTTCTCCATGGTGTCATATTGAGTGTCCAGAGGATCTATGGAATATGATTCTTGATGAAGATGAAATCGATGCTTGGTTGGAAGACCTTGGTGTAGAGGATTTACCTCTTGACATCCATGTTTGTCAACCCGATCCGGAGGAAGAGGCAGGAGGGAAAAATCGAGCAATAATCCGTGACTGGATTGACCGTTGCACTATCGTCGACAAGTTATCCTTATTCTGTGGAATTTCGCCCTCAGATGCTTGTAAATTAACTGCAAATATGAGCTCAAGAAGATCTCGTACCGACAGGATGGTGAATGTTAATTTCAATGGTATTCACAGCCTCTCCCCAAGATTACCTGACGGTGCTTTGTCACTTACTTTGGAAGGGGCAAAAATATTCCATGAATTAAATCCAAACCCACCTCCTACGTTTAAAGATGAAATCCCTCAAAGTGAATTAGACCATACTGGTATTCCAAGGGTATTATTGATGGATGATGCGATTCCATTTGTTAGCAAAGGAAGGAATGTAATCCATGGTTTTGTCCTAGGAGCAGACCCTTCTCTTATTGTAGGCCAACCATGCTTGGTAGTGGATGGTGAAGGCAAGCTAGTAGCACACGGCATTGCTAATTCAACTTCCGACGATATGGCTTTTTTCGACAAAGGCATTGCCGTTAAAGTCCGCGATGGTATAAGCAACTAATCAATGATGCAAATGCAACTGCGACGGGGATTCATTCAAGTGATTAAGGCTCTCACATCAATGCGACTCCCCTAGGGAGTCGTTCAGTTGGGGATGATTTATTGGACGGTGGATTTGTCATCGAAACGCGTGATTTACGCAAGATGTACGGCCCCCATTTGGCCCTAGACGATGTGGATGTACAGATTCCACAGGGTGCAATCGGTATCCTGGGTCCAAATGGTGCTGGAAAATCCACTTTCTTCAAATGTATTTTGGGATTAATTACTACTACATCTGGTGACGGTCGAGTACTAGGTTATGACATCAAAACCGAAGGTGACCTGATTAGGTCAAGAATTGGATATATGCCTGAGTACGACTCATTAGATCCGGATTTGAATGCAATAGACCAGGTAAGATATGCTGGTGAACTTCTTGGGATGAGTCCATCGGCTGCCATGCAAAGAGCCCATGAGGTATTGGAATATGTGGGCTTGAGGGATCAAAGATACAGAAAGATTGAGTCATTTAGTACAGGAATGAAACAAGCAACTAAGCTTGCTTGTGCAATTGTTCACGACCCTGAAATTCTAATCTGTGACGAACCTACAAACGGACTTGATCAACGCTCTAGAGAATTCATGCTTAAGACCCTAAGAAGGACCGTAGATGAGGGAGGCGGTACTGTTCTGATGTCCAGTCATGTGATGGATGACGTCCAGGAAGTTTGCGACCGTGTTGTAATGATTCATCAGGGTAATATTGTTGTAAACAGGCCGATTTCAGATCTCGCTAATCAAATTGAGAAAGAGGTTGAGGCCGTCATCTGGGGTGGTGCAACAAAAATGGAAGAAGCACTGATTTCCCATGGACTCAAAGTACGTCGAATGGGGAGGGTTATGAGGGTTACAATTGAGGATGAAAACACCATCGAACAAATTATTTCCATCGCTGCTAAGTCAGAGGTCCAAATCAGAGAATTAAGAGAATATGAGCCTGATTTGGAAGATATATTCCTACTAATTATGGATAAATTAGGTGCTAGAGTAAAGGGCACATCTGAATTAATGACCTCAGAGCACACGGGAGGGGATAGAAGTGTTTGATGAAGACGAAATTGTCGACGACTCTCTTGAGCCGGAGACAGTACAAACGGCTTCAAAAAATGAAGTTGATTCTGAATTAGGCCAAACGAGAATGGAAGTTGCCTATGGCGCTGGAGATGGTGATGATGATGCCAAGGCTGTAGTAGCTCGCAAAGCCTCAATGGGTGTACTTTACGAGCAAATTTATCGTCCATGGAATGGACAGCTTGGACCTAGATGGGTCCGAAATTATGCGATTTTTCGCCACCATGTTTACGGTATTTTCTCAAGTAAGGGTCATAGACACTACAATCCATTCGTTAGATTATCAATTCTAGTAATCTTCCTTACCTCACTAACCCCGATAGCGATGATTTTCCTTTCTGTGACTATATCAGGAGGAGAAGGCTCAGATTGGCTAAACAGAATGTGGGGTGTAAATCGGTATAACCTATGGGGACAGGTGCTAGGATATTTTCCAAGGAATCTTTGTATGTGGCCTCTCTTAACGGCGTTAGTTGTTGGTGGAATGATTTCTGATGATAGAAAGAACGGTACCAGTGCCATCTACTTCTCTCGACCGGTTACCAGAACAGACTATACAGCCATGAAATATCTATCTTCAGCAGTTGTTCTGGGTTTTGTCATAGTTTTCTCTTACATGTTATACTACACATCTGCGATTGTCTTCAACGGGGAAGGCTGGGCTTACCTAATAGATACTCTACCCATGTTCCTTGGGGGTTTACTTGCTGGAATTTTGTTAGTTATAACTTACACATCAATTGGCATGGCTCTATCTAGTGTTAGTCAGAGTAGGTTCTTCGCAGCAATAGGTTTCCTGGCAATTATTTTCGGAACAAAAATTGTTGCATTAATGATTGAACTAATCTTCGAGACAACAATTTTCTATATCCTCAGTCCATATGATTCTCTCGCACATCTCGGCCAATGGTTAATTGGTATTCCTGCAAATTATGAGCATTCATTGGCCCTTTCCATTATCTCTGTGATTATCTACAATGCTGCATCTGTCGGATTGTTAATCACTCGTGTCCGTTCACTGGAGGTGACCCGTGAATGAGCACTAAACCAACACCTGCTGTACTTCTACAAAATTGTTCTAAGTGGTACGGACAAGTAATCGGTATCAATGACGTATCTCTAGCAATAGATGGTGGTGTTACAGGGATTTTAGGTCCAAATGGAGCGGGTAAATCTACACTTTTCAAGCTCTTAATGGGTCGATTAAAGCCGAGCAGTGGAAATGTTAGATTATTTGGCGTAGATCCTTGGCAGAGCACTTCGCCTTATCGTAGGGTTGGTTATGTTGCAGAGACCGAGAAATTGTATGATTGGATGACTGGTCATGATTTCGTTTCTACATTGGCCCGTCTACATGGAATGACTAGAGAAGAAGCAAGTGATAGGGCATCTCATGTTCTGGAATTTGTTGGTTTAGCGGACGTGCAAAATAAGGAAATTGGCAAGTATAGTAAAGGTATGAGGCAGAGAATAAAGATCGCTCATGCCTTGGTTCATGATCCTGATTTGATTATCCTCGATGAACCACTTCATGGTTGTGATCCGATAGCAAGAACAAGCATAATGAGTGTTATTCGTGACCTAGGAAGTCAAGGAAAAACGGTTCTAGTGTCAAGTCATATTCTTGACGAAATAGAGAGAATAACCGAACAAATTGTTATCCTACATAATGGAAGGTTACTCGCATTGGGTAACCTTCACGCAATCAGAGATTTATTAGATAAACATCCTCATAGAATTATGATTAGGACTGAGAATCCTAGAAAATTGGCGGAATTCTTTGTCCCAGAAGACCCCGTTTATGGTGTTAGATTTTCACAAGAAGGAGCATTAGAGATTTTGACAAATGATTTATCTGCTGCTCATGATGTTTTGCCAAGAGTAATAGTAGACTCAGGATTGAAGATTAGTTCTATCGAAAATCCTGATGACAATCTTGAGGCTTTGTTGGGATATCTAGTAGGTGGTGCATAATGATGGATAGTCAAGGTAGAGGGCTCTCAGAGACGGTCTGGACTCGACTGGATAGAAAGGCTGGAGCAATTACAGAACTTACCATCCGTCAATTACGACATAGGCTTTCCACTTGGGTAGTACTGGCAATCGGTTTCCTTCTATTGATGTCTCTTTTAGCCATGTTTGTAGGAGGGGTCAGAGGTGGTTGGGAGCCAATCGATAATGATGGTGACTCCCATGATGGAGATAACGACGGCTATCCTGCTGGTCAGGAATTGAAGTATGGCTCAGATCCTTGGGATGGATTTTCATTCCCTGGTTCTGGTGATTTTGTTATGGAAGGGGAGTTTCAATGGGGAAGTGTTGGTATTCGCTCTGGCAATTACACCTGGAGGTATGCTACTGGAATGTTCACTTACGACTGGATAGATGAAAATCCAAGAGGCGGTGAACGAATATTGGATGTCCAATCATTAGCCGATTGCCCGGAAGGAGAATTGTTCGAGGACTTTTGGCTAGACTGGGGTGATGGCTGTAGGATGGAAGAAAATCGTATTGTTGTTTACGATGCCTCATTCACAGGGAATGGTACATTCAGAGTTGAAGAAGGATTCTATGCAGCTTGGGGGTATATGGAAGACTCATTCTATGTTGAGCCTGAACCTGCATCAAACTATATCGATGAAGATGATATTGATTGGACAGGAGATCCTAACAAAATAAACGGTTTTGACGATGATGGAGACTGTTTGAGAATCGATTGGGCTGGTGAACCAGAACCTCAATGGTGGTGGGAATCGAGACATGACAAAGATGCAAATAGAAACGGTATTGATTGTGATGTAGTTTGGATTACCGACTCGGATGGGAATATAATTTCAATTATTCCTGATGATGGCGTGGATGAAGATCCAAGCGAAGAAAATCTAGCTTACGAGGATGCACATCGAGCCTTTATCATCGGAACTGGAAAAATTGCCTTTGTAATGATTCTAGGTATTTTCTTACCACTCTTCCTAGCCTTGGGATTGGTTAGAGATGAAACAGAGAATGGCACCTTGCATTATCTTCTATCCAAGCCGATTCATCGTGGAGAATTTATCATATACAGAATACTTGGTTATCTAATAATCGCTGGAGGCTTCGTTCTAATTATGTCGATTTTAATGGGCTTGGTTACAGCCGTTTTGGGCCCAGGTGATTCGATATTCAGGCTTAGAGATATGATAGTATGGATAGGCATAGCCTTCGCCACAATTTTGGCTCTTGCTGCATATGGAGCGATTTTCAATAGTCTAGGATTATTATCATCAAGATATGGTGTATACATCGCTTTGGTAGTCGGGGTTTACGAATTTGTAATGGCTGTACTAACCCTCGGAGGGGCCACTCTTGTCCCTGTTCTTTCAGTATCCCATTGGACATTGCAATTAATTGATTCAATTGTATTGATTGTTTGGCCAAATACAATAGAGATGCATCTAATTGCAACTGCATTCGAACTTCCTTCTGGATTGGCTGCATTTTGGAATCCACCTGTATGGACATTGGGCACTGAAAATCCATTTATCTCTGCATTAATTTCAGTGATTATTCTACTCTTGATTACGACACTGAACATACTATTTGGTCAGGCCCAATTCAAACGTAGAGAGATAATGTGATTATTCGAGGTGACCTTCTAAATGGAAAAGATAGAAGGTGATTTCAGTACATTTTGGCGTTTTGATATACTTCCTCCAATAAACCGTCTTTCATGGTGGTGGTGGTGGGTGTTAGTTTTGGTTCCAGACCCGAACCATCCCGAGCGTTCAAGACAATTGATGGTTTTATGGTCCTCAAAAGAAACTCCTGCAATCAGGGTCAGTGGTCATTGGTGGATCCCCAAGTCTAGAATGTTAGTCGATGAAGAAGGCGGTACCGTGATGTCAGGCATGGTTTGTGCTTGGTGGTATGATGGAGAGAGTATGTTTGAACCACTTCTAATGAAGGAATGTAGAATGGCGGCTTTGGATGACAATCATCCACTATGGCCAGAAGAAGCAACCGAGAAGGGACAAGGTGCAGGAGCTGTTATTCCATTAACAAGTGAAGATCTTTCCTTTGGATTACGTCCAGGTAGGAAATCATTCTGGCTAAATTTATCCAGTGACGAAAATCAAGTTGCAAAGGGCGCCCCGAAAAACTTCAGTGTTACAATGAATCCTTGGTGGGAGCGCCCAAGTACTGCAAAATACAAGAATAATGTCTTTGGGTTAAATATGGGTTATGATATTCAAAGAGTGCATGGAATGAAAGCGACGCTAAATTTAGATGGAGAAGAAATAGAAGGCTCCGCATATATCCAAAAGGTCGGAGTTCAAGCTCCTAGCGTCCCTTGGTTTTGGGGTATGTTACATTTTGATGATGGTTCATATCTGGATTGGTTTATGCCTCACGTTTCACCTTCATTCACAATGAAGGATGACACTCCTTGGTCAGTTCGTGATTTCTTTCGTTCACCAAACGCAGGCTCGGGATTATTTCATGATGCCAGTAGAAATCGGACTGAGAATTTTAAGCGCTGTACAGTCGAATTGGAGAGACAAGAAGGGGAAGATTCACTTAGAGACGAGCAGGGTAATTTACTGCCTCGATTCAAA
>DAOJ01000067.1:23037-24549 GCA_002502365.1 Euryarchaeota archaeon UBA106 | reverse complement strand
ATCGAAGGATTGTGTGGTTCAGATTCGATGGATGTAAATTCTCTACCAATTGATACTGATGGCGATGGCGATTGCGACAGTATTGATACCGATGACGATAATGATGGTATAAGTGATTCAGATGAAGTCGCAAGTGGAACTAACCCCCTAGACTCCGATAGTGATGATGATGGGGTTGAAGACGCTGAGGATAAATTCCCAGTCGATTCCACTGAATCGAAAGATTCCGATGACGACGGAGTTGGAGACAACGCTGATACTGATGATGACGGAGATAGTTGGCCAGACTCTGTAGAGGACAATTGTGGTTCAGATTCAATGGACGCCCTATCAACTCCAGATGACCTCGATGGTGATGGAATGTGTGATGGACAAGACCCTGATGATGACGGAGATGGTTTCGGAGACGATGTAGATGCATTCCCAGATGACGTAACCGAATGGAATGACCTAGATGATGACGGAGTTGGAAACAACGCTGATACTGATGATGACGGAGATGGATGGCTAGACTCTGTTGAGGTTGAATGCCATAATGCTGGTGGGTATGGCGAACCCATGAATGAGAATATCTATCCTCTCGACATCGATAATGACGGGATTTGTGACTCAATGGACGACTATGTTCAGGATGATACAGAAGAGCCAGATGACAATAATACACCTGGATTTGGATTGGTATTGGCAACATTGGCGATGCTATGTGCAGCGATGATTGTCGGACGCAGGCGACAGTGAAGGTCAAAAGGCCGGGGTGAAGGACGAACCCAATGACATCTCGACGTAAGGTCTCAATTCTATTGATTTTGATTTTAGTTTTGGCGGTTCCACAGGAAGCTTTCGCCAACTCCGGTGGAAAGCCAGGAGCATCCAGTACTGGCTGTGGATGTCACGGAGGAGGGGCAAACCAAGTAACTCCAAGTCTATCCGGTTTACCATCTGCGGGTTATGCACCGACGACTACCTACACTCTTACTATTGGTGGTACTGGTGGACCCAGTGGAAGCGGGGGAGGATTCAGTTTAGATGCGAATCTTGGCTCATTTAGCAACCAAGGATCGAATGCTCAAATTGTTAATGGAGAAGTCACTCATAGTAATGCAAATTCAAGATCTTGGAGTGTAGATTGGACATCTCCATCAACTGGTTCTGGTACTGTTAATTTTGATTTGACTGTCAATTTTGTCAATGGTAATGGAGGCACAAGTGGAGATGGTTGGGGAACAAATTCATGGAGTTTAGATGAGCAATCTTCAGATTCCGATGGAGATGGATGGACTGATTCTGACGAAGCATCTTGCGGAACTGATGCTAATGATAGTTCCAGTGTCCCAGCGGATACTGATAATGATGGAATTTGTGACCCTATTGATACTGATGATGATGGAGATGGTTGGTCAGATAGTGATGAACAAACATGTGGCTCTGATCCATCTGACTCTAATTCATTACCATTAGATACAGATTCAGATGGAACATGTGATGTTATGGATTCTGATGATGATGGAGATG
>DAOJ01000067.1:0-22786 GCA_002502365.1 Euryarchaeota archaeon UBA106 | reverse complement strand
CTTCCCTCTAGATCCAAACGAAGACACGGATACTGATGGAGATGGGGTTGGAAATAACGCAGACACAGATGATGACGGAGATGGGTGGTCTGATAGTCAGGAGGATGATTGTGGAACTAATTCCACTGATAACAATTCCACCCCTTCTGATACTGATTCGGATGGTACATGCGACACCCAAGATATGGATGACGATGGAGATGGTTGGAATGATTTTGATGAGATAAATTGCTACACTGATCCACTAGATTCCAACTCCGTACCCTTAGATACAGATAGTGATGGCATATGTGATATCTTAGATACGGACGACGATGATGATGGTTGGACTGATTCTGAAGAACTAAATTGTGGTACCAACCATACAGATTCTACCTCGTTACCGTCAGACACAGACTCAGATGGAACATGCAATTATCTTGATGACGATGATGATGATGATGGGTGGTCTGATAGCCTTGAAGAACTATGTGGAACGAATGGAACAGATAACGAGAGTTACCCCCTAGACACCGACTCTGATGGAACTTGTGACAACATGGATGTTGATGATGATGGAGATGGGTACAATGACACAGAGGACAGTTTTCCTTCTGACCCTTCAGAGTGGAAGGACACCGATGGAGATGGTGTAGGAGACAATTCAGACTTCGATGATGATGGAGATAGTTGGGATGATGAAGCCGAATTTTTCTGCTTTACAGATTCATTGAACTCATCGAGTTTTCCAACAGATACAGACTTAGATGGGGAATGTAATTATCTTGACAACGATGATGATGGCGATGGAGTCTTGGACGTCGATGATTTATTTCCACTAGACAATAGCGAATCTGGAGATTTTGACCAAGATGGTATAGGAGATAATGCGGATACAGATGACGATAATGACACTTGGTCAGATATTGATGAATTAGATTGTGGAACGAATTCTGAAAATTCCTCCGACATACCTTCTGACTTTGATAATGACCTAATTTGTGATGTTGTTGACCAAGATGACGATAATGATGGATATAATGACGATTTGGACGTATTTCCAAAGAATTCAGCAGAATGGTTGGACACAGACTTAGACGGTCTTGGAGATAACGAAGACCAAGATGATGATGAAGATGGTTGGTCTGACTCCGATGAGACTAACTGTTCCACTAATTCTCTGGATGATACTTCTACCCCCATCGACACTGACGCCGACTCAGAATGTGACTACTTGGATTCTGATGACGATGGAGATGGTGTAGATGATTCAATCGATTTATTCCCACTAGACCCCAATGAATCATCTGACCTTGATGGAGACGGTACTGGGGACAATTCTGACAGCGATAGAGATGGTGATGGAGTGGAAAACATAGTCGATTCTTTCCCAGAAGACCCTGCTGAAAATATCGATACTGATGGTGATGGAATTGGAAATAATGCTGACGAGGACGATGATGGAGATGGTTGGACTGATGAGTATGAAACTTCGACTGGTTATGACCCATTGGACTCTTCTTCTGCACCCGTCGATACTGATGGGGACGGAATAACAGATAACACAGATACAGATGACGATGGTGACGGATATTCCGATTCCGAAGAAGCGTCTTGCGCT
The DNA here is from genome assembly GCA_002502365.1 of Euryarchaeota archaeon UBA106. GTDB lineage: Archaea > Thermoplasmatota > Poseidoniia > Poseidoniales > Thalassarchaeaceae > MGIIb-O1. The sequence continues at coordinate 21,186 of DAOJ01000067.1, read as the reverse complement.
TCTGATCCATTAGACGTTAATTCCGTACCATCAAATTTCGATGGCGATAGTAAGTGTGACGAATTGGATGATGATGATGATAACGATGGAGTTGCAGATGTTTTCGATGATTTCCAATTCGATTCTTTAGAGCATAAAGACACAGATGGAGATGGTGAAGGTGATAATTCCGACTTTGATGATGATAACGATGGTTGGTCAGACTACGCAGAAGAACAATGTCTGACAATTTCAACGGATGCTAATAGCATACCAGAAGATTCGGATGGAAATGGAATTTGCGATCTCAATGAAGGTAGTGGAAGTGGATTAATGCCTGGTTTTGGCGCATTGGCGACAATTTCTATCCTTAGCCTTGCGGCTTTCGCAAGAAGAGATTGATTGGCGCCGACAGCAGGACTCGAACCTGCGACCTGCGGATTAACAGTCCGCCGCTCCACCAACTAAGCTATGTCGGCCCAACCTGCGGCTGGAACATTCCTTCATCAATCAATCGCTAGTGAGTCCACAACAAATCGGGCAATGTTCTTTCATTCCCACTCGATTGTACCGGGTGGTTTGTGAGTAATATCATACACCACTCTATTCACCTGGCCTTTCAAAGAATTAGTAATTTCAGTGCTAATCTCGGCTAGTATTTCATGGGGTATAGGTGAGTATCTAGCGGACATACCGTCCAAACTAGTTACTGCACGAACCACAACGGTTTCTCCATGTACTCGAGCATCACCGTGAACGCCAACAGAACGGACGGGGAGTAATGCGGCGAAGTATTGCCAAGGCAGATCACATTTACCTTCAGCCGCTGCTTCCATCAGTCTAGTCTCTACTATGTGACAAGCTTCACGACAAGCCTCCACCCTTGGTCGAGTTAAATCGCCAAGAACTCTTACCGCTAAACCAGGCCCGGGGAACGGTTGTCTTTCGCTAGATTTTACTCCAAGTTCACGAGCAATCTGCCTTACTTCATCTTTGTAAAATTCCCGTAGTGGCTCGACAATTGTCATATCAACATCTTCGGGTAATCCACCTACGTTGTGGTGGCTTTTGATGACATCTCGCTCACCACCACCGGATTCAATCCAATCTGGAGCGATAGTTCCCTGTACGAGGAATTTCGCACCACACTTACTTTGTTCCTCTTCAAAAACTCGAATGAATTGTTCGCCAATCACCTTACGTTTTTCTTCAGGGTCAGTGACTCCTTCGAGGTTGCTAAAAAAACGCTCAGATGCATCTACTACTTGTAGAGCAATACCCATTTCCATAAACATTTCACGAACTTCTTCTGTCTCTCCCTTGCGCATAAATCCGGTATCGACGTAAACACAGTGCAGTAAACTTCCAACAGCACGGTGCGCGAGAACAGCAGCCACGGTGCTGTCAATGCCTCCTGAGCAAGCAATAATTGCTGTGTCATCAATCTGTGACTCCAGTGCCTCGATAGCCTCATCGACTAGCATCTGGGTATTCATCAATGACTTCACCCCTGAATCGACTCATCATCTGAGATTACTTTCGCAGTCATCGCGGATCTGTAGTCAGAATAAGCAGCAGCTAGTGAATCATTGGAACTTGCTAGAATCTGTACTGCTAGTGCCCCAGCATTGTCGCCCCTATCTACGCCAACTGTAGCTACTGGCATCCCTGGTGGCATTTGAACAATGGAAAGTAATGAGTCTAGAGGAACCTTACCTCCAACAGGGACTCCAATTACTGGCTTCGTTGTCATTGAGGCGATTACGCCTGGTAAAGCCGCCGCTACTCCAGCCATCCCAATGAAAACCTTGCAACCGTCAGATTCCGCTTTTTCGATTATTCCTTCGAGATATTTTGGGGCTCGATGTGCAGAAGCGACTCTAATTTGATAACTAACGTCAAACTTTTCGAGTACACCTCTACATTTCTCAGCAATTGGCATATCAGATTTGGAACCGAGAACAACACAGATGTCCATGACACCTCGCGTAACGGTCGGTTAAAATGCCTGCCGAATGAAATCGCTCACGATTATTTCTCATTCCTCTTCATTCGGAAAATAATGTTCGGGCCAAATCTCACCTGAAATTTTAGTTGGTGGATTTTCTAATAGAGTATGAAACTGCTGATTTTCGGTAAAGCAATTCGAGAATGGGTCATGTAAAATTCCACTTTTATGTTTCAAATTAAATGCAACAAAACTAACCTCTCCACGAGTTACACCAACTATGTCTGCTGTGTAATTTGGTAAATCGCCTTCCCAAATTGCCAAAGGTCCGTTTTTATGACGTTTCGAAATACTCCTCCATCCTTTGGATAAAATATCTTCAGAGTAATCTTCCACTTCTATTGGCAATAGCCACCTTGCCGAATTCCGATTAGCGGCAGAGACTATGTTCTGTATTGTTTTGTAATGTGCAATACAAAAAAATAGGAATGAAAACCAACCAATTCTACTGTCTATGAAAATATGAAGAGGGAAAACTAAGACTCCTAAAACTATGAATGTAATATCAAATGGATGAAATTTAGATGGAAAACTAGGAAATCTGTTGGGTAAACCATCTTTTTGATTGATGATTGGAGTCAATAATAACCAACTGGCTAGGAATAGTATAGTTGCCACAGTTTGGTCATCTGGAGTCCTCCCTGGAAATGCCAATGGAACCGCAGAGGCAACGAGGAAAAATGGAGCCCAAGCAGTGGGATAGAGGACTTTCTGGCCTACAGGTTGCAACCTCTGTCTAGCCCAACCTCTTCGCGATGATGATTTCGAAATAGTATCCCAATTTTCCCCAGGATTCACCTCCCCTGTGATATGTAATGGAGCCTTTTCGGAGTTTGGGAACCAGTTCGGCGAACCCATTAGCAAATCCGAGTCGCCTGCGGCCTGCATGCTAACCCGACATGAATCGTATATTTGGTTAGCCCGAAAAAAGAGAGTCAAATTTTAGTCGAATTCCTTTCGCAAAACTAGACTTCTAGCTGCAAGAACTTCGTCTACACGTCTGACATCAGTATCATGAGGTGCTGTTTGTACTAACTCAGGATCTTCAGAAAGAATTGTCAGGAAATCTTCAGCGAACTTATCCAAAACTTCACGGCTTTCAGTTTCAGTAGGTTCTATCATCAAACATTCTGGTACAATCATTGGGAAATATAGTGTAGGTGACATGTAACCATAGTCAAGCAGACGTTTTGCAACGTCTTTTCCAGTGACTCCAGTAGTCTCCTTCAGAGGCTGCATACTTAGAGTAAATTCGTGTTTTACCACTTCCGCGGGAGCCCCGTCTATTGGCATGCAGTGAATTGCATCTCTTTTGTCTGAATTCGCATTCATGATTTGATAACGGAGATAATTTGCGTTTAGTACGGCATGCTCACTCATCAATTCTAATTCCTTACCATAACGGCGATAATATGCCCATGCTCGTACCACCGCACCGGCATTTCCGTGCCATTGCTGAACCTTGCCGATAGTACTGTCTGGTGTTCTCCAGAAATATCGATAACCATCTCCGGTAACTCCCCCATCTTCGGCCACTTCTCTATCTGCGATAGGAGATGGTAAGAACTCTGCAAGATGTTCTTTGACTCCAATAGGTCCGCTTCCGGGCCCGCCACCACCATGAGGTTGACTGAAGGTTTTGTGTAGGTTGTAATGAACAGCATCGAATCCCATTCTACCCGGATCCGTTTTACCCAAAATAGCATTGAAGTTGGCCCCATCGTAGTACATTTGTCCTCCAGCAGTATGAACAATTTCTGCTGCTTTGGCTATCTCAGGTTCAAAAATTCCGAGTGTGCTAGGATTTGTAATCATCATTGCCGCTGTGTCTTCACCTACAGCTGCCCTCAATGCTTCAAGATCTAAACGTCCATCATCACCACTTGGAATCTCGACGATTTCATAGCCGCACATTGCCGCAGATGCAGGATTTGTTCCATGCGCAGAATCTGGAACGATTACTTTGTCTCTTTGATGGTCGCCGTTTGAACGGTGATATTCTTGAATACAACGAATCGCAGTGAATTCACCCTGGGCTCCCGCAACTGGCTGGAGTGTCACTTGATCCATACCAGCACAGATTTCCAGCATTTCTTGCATTTCGAAATAGATAGAAAGTAAACCTTGGATTTGATGTTCCGGTTGTAAAGGATGAACCCTATCTATACCCGGTAACTGAACAATTCTCTCGTTAATTCGGGGATTATGTTTCATTGTGCATGAGCCGAGAGGATAGAATCCCGTGTCAATGCCAAAATTACGTTGGGACAATAGGGTGTAGTGTCTGACTAATTCAGGCTCACTAGCTCGTGGCCAACGGGGAAGATTCGCCCTTCTGAGCGATGCTGGAATCGTATTCAAGGAATCATCAATGATTGGTTCTGGTTGCGCCCAACCAGAACCTTCAGCACCGTTGAACTGGAAAATATCGCTCAAGCAGACACCTCCTCAACCCATTCTGAAAGAGATGACACTAGGGCGTCAATATCCGATTTGGTTGTCCTCTCATCACACCCTATCAATAAACAGGAAGACATTGACTCCCACCAATCGCCCATAGGAAATCCACCAAGAACTCCAACGGAATCCATGTATGCGACCGCATCTGCTGCATTACCGGGTAATTTGACAGCAAATTCTCTGAAATTTGGTGTATCAGGATCGACTAATTCTACCCCAGGTATTCCAGTAACCGCTTGTTTTGTCACCTCGGTTGTAGCCGCAACTCGCAGTGCTAGTTTCTGCAAACCTTCTGGACCTAGTAATGCCATATGCATAGCGCCCATTAGCGCAATGAGTGTTTCATTGGAGCAAATGTTTGATGTTGCCCTATGGCGCCGTATATGTTGCTCTCTAGTAGATAGAGTAAGAGTGAAAGCATCTTTTCCATCTTCATCGAGAGTTTTTCCGACAATTCTTCCAGGCATTAGTCGCAGGAAATCTTTCTTGCAGGCAAACAAGCCGTAAATCGGCCCTCCTGCCGTTGGACCGATACCAAATGGCTGGCCTTCCCCCACAACAATATCAGCGCCATAATTACCTGGTGCTTCGACAATTCCCAAGGATACAGCATCAACCCCGACAATCAAAGCGGTATTTTCGCCGATTATCTCCTTCAATTGAGAAATTCCCTCATCTAATTCTCCGAATGCATTTGGTTGCTCGACATAGACCGCACAAGCACCTTGGGCTTCTGTTGCGGATTCGAGATTTACTCTACCATCCATACCATGCTCTAGTGTACGTAATTCAATACCTACACCTTGGGTATAATTTTCTATTACAGACATTCGATGTGGAGGAACAAATTGAGAGACATATACAACTCCTTTTTGTGTAGCCTTACGCCCTTTTACTCGCACCGCACAGGTAATTGCCTCCGCAGCGGCTGTACTAGCATCGTACATTGAGACGTTGGATACAGGTAAGCCTACCAGCTCTGAGACCATAGTTTGGAATTCCCACATTGCTTGCAACATTCCTTGGCTAACCTCTGGCTGATAGGGCGTGTATGAAGTAAGAAATTCACCACGTGTTGCTAACATAGGAACCATAGTTGGAACAAAATTTCTAGATAACCCGGCAGATAGGAAAGACGGTCTTGAATCTAAGTCGATATTAACCCCCAATAGATGTTGGGCGTCGGCCCATATTTCTTCTTCGGATTGAGGGCCGCGAAGAGGAAGTGAATCTGTTCTTCGGACATCTTCAGGTATATCTGAAAACAAGTCATCCATCGATTTCAAACCCATTGATTGAAGCATTTCTTGCTCTCTTCCAAGATTTGGCAACTGGTCCATGAACGCACACCTCTTACCCTAGGGCAGTGGTGCTGAAATGCGGGTGGTGCTTCAATAGTTCGTTGTAGAATTCAAACACTGAATACCGACACACTCTTAGGTCAAAAGACAAGGACGCATATCAGTGGTACAGTGAAGGTAGCAGTCAGCGCCCCAGATCACTTTGTTGCTCCATACATAATGGACATGCTAGGAGACGCTGCTGTTGAGATCCCCACCGAGGCTATGGAAGACTCGATGATTCTCGATGCACTGCTAACCTCATGCACTGCAATCATTCACATCAACTCAAAGCCATCTGATTCTACATTTGGCAGAAATGATAGGGAAACTTTGCTCCGGATGCGGGAACAGTCAAGGCCTATTTTAGACGCTGTAGATAGGCACGGAGAATTACATTTGATAATCGTCGGAACCCTAAGAGTCCACCCCCAATGGGAACCTGATGGCCCATACTACGGGTATGATTCAACCCTAGCCCCAAGAGACACTGCGGCAGAGGGTCAGTTATGGATGGAAGAAATGGCACTCGAGAGAGCCCAAGCGGAGAGACCAGTGAGCATTATTCGGGCCTCAAACGTTCAAGGAGTTCTCTTAGACGGTTCTGAAGCAAATGGATTACTACATCAATGGGCAATGGAGTGCATGATGGGTTGGGTAAACATTCCAGGAGATGGTTCTGACGTCAAAGACTTCGTTCACGTACACGATTTGGTTTCGATTATTGGAGCCGTTTTAGAAAGCCCTCCTCCCACTAGAGAAAGCATTGCAGTTGGATCGGGTAAGGCAATCACCATGAGTGACCTAGCCGCAATTTACAATCAAAAGACTGGCTGCGAATCAGAATTCGGTCAAGATGATTCACAAGAAGTGTTTGGAATAGTGGACGCTCGTGACCTTGAGATGAGATTTGGATTTACACCTCAGATTAGCCTCGAGGAAATGCTTCAGGAAGCGTTTGAATTCGCAGGTCACTGAGCGTACAATTCTAGCCTTTTTCGGATTCCATTCCACTTGTGCATTGAAAGAGTCAAATTAGACGATTGATTAATTCTTATATCGGACATATCCATACTTGGCTTGAGATGTATTTCGACATCACCAACGCCTTCGATACTACCAATAATTGTTTGACCACCACGATATTCATCATCTATACCGATCGAAAATGTCCTTTCGATTTTTTCGACTCTGACCGACGCAATAGCGGTCAGTCCTTTGGTTGATTCAACGATTTCAATCTGGTCGTTTAGAAATCTCGATTCACTCAATGCTGCGGCTACTGATACCAAATCTAGCCCGATATCTTCGGCATCTGGTTCTGAGACCGATTCGGGTTCGGGGATGGATGTAGATTCTTGCTCGACTTGAGTTTCAGTTTCGGTGACTGAAACTTCCTCTACTGGAACTACACTGTCCATTACCACGCCAGCGGCTTGATCGATTACCGTGTTTACCACAGCATCTACAACGGCATCTTGCGGAGTTTGACCTTCTAATCCTGCTTGTGTGGCTACTGCTGCCGCTCCCACTCCAACAGCGCTAGCTACAGCAGCAGCTTTGGCTAAATCTTCCGCAGGAGGTAGGTTTTCCACGATGTTTGCAAGTATGGAATCCGCGTTTTTTGACCACATTCTTCTAGCAGGAGATTGGAAAAGGAAGGGTAATTCGCTAATTTTTTGTTCTGCGATTTCGTCTGCAGCAGCCCTAGCTTCGCCTATACTCTGATTCGGATTTGAAAGCATGTTTTCTAAATCATTGACAAATTCCGGACCCATGTCTGACATCATTTTGTCGACTGAATACAAACCATCGCTCGAAGGAGATGTTGCTTGTTTTTCTGCTGTATCAGTAGGTTCCAATGGTACCGGAACGATTTCCTCTGCCACTGCTTCTACATTGAATTCAACGTAGGCTATTTCTTCACCAGCATCATTGTTCATTCTGATTGTCCAATTACCTTCACCTGGATTTTCAAAAATATGAGTTCCGATAGATTGGCCTTCCATATCAAAGTACGAAACTCGATTGTATCTATTCACTGTTGCATCACCGTGTTCAGTATCTGCTGGAACAATCCCCATCCAAGAATCAGCACCTAACATAGGTCCTGTAAAATTAACCGATATCGATTCGTTTGACATGTATGTTCCTTTTTGTAATTCTATTCTGATATCGGTGGTTTCTTCATTTTCTGCTTCCTTTGCATTAGGAGTCATGCGGTCACCAACAGCTGTTATTGTGAGCATACCAACACCTACCCACCTTCGAGTACCTAAGGGAACACCTCCTGAAGAAGGTGGCCTTGTCCAACCGCCATCATAGAGGTCCTTACTACCATCAGTTCGCCTTTTGTGCAAGCTCCAAGACTTAGCGCCTCCAGCTGACATATTGTAGAAATAGAGAGTATGTCCTGATGGTTTTGAAAAACTGGGGCTTCCATTGATATCTTCTCCACGTAGATAACTCCCATTATATTCTGGAATAGTATGCCCTTGGATGGTTATTTCGTTGGTTTCGGCAGTTACAGCACCAGCCTGTCCTCCCCCCGCTAGGGATAGAACTTCAGCAAGGTCAAGTGCATTATCACCATCATTGTCAAGAGCCGAGAAAACTGCTCTAATGATTGCATCTGGAGCATTTTGGCCTGTGATTGAGGCTATGGCTAGGCTGAATTCTTGAGGATCTAAACTGCCATCGTTGTTGATATCGAATTTTGAAAAAATTGCCTCGGCACTAATCCCTTTTTCCTGAATTATCTCTTGTAATTTCTTCAGTGCGACCGCTTCAAATCTCGCGCTCATATGCCCAACTCAATGTTTGGTCAGTATCCTTGGTCAAGAGTATTACGCCGGCGCATCTCTGAATTATCAAACAGAATTAATTCAAATTTCAAACAAATGGTGGTGATACAACTTCAGCTCTGACACGCCTTCGAGGACTGGCTTGAATCCAAACCTCGGAACCAATTTCAACGTTCTCGAGATAGGCCATGGCAATACCAGCGCGATTTAGAGAAGGCGATGGGCAACCACTGGTAACATAGCCTAAAATTTCTGATTCGTCATTATTTGAAAGTTTTACTTCATGTCCCAAACGAGGTGCTGGACCACGGTCTAAGCATCTCAGACCATGCCACCTTATGTTAGATTCAATAGAGGAAATGACCGAATCTCGACCTACAAATTCATGATCTAAATCTAACCCGAAAGGTACCGCTGTTTCGGCAGTATTTCGAGCTAGAAATTTGACTGGTAGTGAATCATCAGGATTTAATCCAAGGCCAGGCCATAGGAAATCTTGTCCTGATAACAAATATCCTTTTTCCAACCGTAATGTATCCCTAGCACCAAGACCAACTGGCACCAAGCCATGGGATTCTCCTTTTTCCAATAGAAGATTCCAAAGTGTTGGTGCTTGTTCATTAGTCACGAAAATCTCTGCTCCACTTTCACCCGTGTACCCTGTTCCCTGTATCCAACCAGTGATTCCTGCGTCATTGGTGAGAATTTCTTGACATTTGAATCGGGAAATTCTGTTCGAATCACCCAAGGCTGCAGTTAGTATCTCTCCCGAATTCGGACCTTGTAGAGCAATGATACTGGTATCACCAGAGAGATTTTCGATGGTAATGGAACCATCCTTCGGTAATAACTCAGTTAACCATTTCCACATAGTCGGAACCATGGATGCATTGGGAACGCCAAGTACACAGGTATCGGATTTTACTGCAAAAATCATATCGTCAATAATGTGTCCATCGAAGTCTAGAAAATGAGTGTAACCGCATCTACCAGTTACGAAAGAAGAAACCTTCTGAGTTGAAATACTCTCGAGCCATTCTCTAACATTATCACCTTCGAAGGAGAAGAACCCCATGTGTGAAACATCGAACATTCCAGCTGTTGAACGGCATGCGAGATGTTCCTCTTGTATCGATGAGTACCAGATAGGCAACTCGAAGCCGTGGAAATCAACCATTTTTGCGGTTGACTCTAGATGGCAATCAAACAAGGCGGTTCTGACAGGTGGACTATCGGACACAAACCTTGGCGGAAGCCACAGGTGCAATAATCTCTCTATTGCACAGTGTCAGATAAATCCGTCTTCGCAGAATTATTTCGACAAAACATATAGGACAAAGTTTTAAATAAGACAAGTTAGACTATACAACCAAGAGTTAACATGAAAGAACAGGACACTGGTAGTCGGCAAACAAGGAAAGTGAGTGCAATGAAGAACACAAAAAGAAACAAACAATTTGTTACTGGAGTAAGGCCTTCTAAGGCTAGAAATACAGAGAGTGTATCAGGTGCTTGCGAAGTTTGTGGTAGTGATGAGTGGGACACTGATGACGTACGCGGTGAAACCAGTTGTGCAGTATGTGGCTTTGTAGCTGCACAGAATATGATAGACCCTGGAGCCGAATGGGTAAATCACTCAGATGGAAATGATAGGAGTAGAGTAGGTGCACCTACGACACTTACCATATCGGACAAGGGCCTATCGACTGAAATAAGCAGGACTGACCTTACCACGGGTGCAGCCAAGCGGCATGGAATGACTGGAAAGGCTGCTCGAGATTGGCGTAGGAGACAGCGTATTGACCAACGAAGCAAAACTAGAGATTCACGTGCTCGAAATCTAACAACCGCGATGCAATTCATCCGAGATCGTGGGGATTTGCCGCCTCAAATCGAACAGCAAGCGGCTTCACTTTACAGGCACTCGGTTGAGCGCGGTTTAGTCACTGGCAGAAGTATTCGTGGCGTATCAGCAGCTTGCGTATACATAGCGGCAAGAGAGGCTAGGATACCTCGACAGATTGAGGAGATCGCTGAAGCTTTTGATATGCGAACCGAGGTTGAAGAGAAGGAATTGAAGAGAACAATTAGGCTAGTTGCTCGCAATCTAGGCACTCATCACATTACTAGGCCTGACGAATATTTCGAAAAATTCCATTCTGACCTACAACTTCCTCCAGCAGTTCTAGGGGCAGCCAAGGATATGTGGAAAAAAGTTGGAAATGATTTGTCATGGCAAGGAAAGAAACCTTCTGGAATTGCTGGAGTCATTCTCTATCGAGTCTCACAAGAGAGCACTTCACCCCGAACTCAGAGTGAAGTTTGCAAGGTTTCTGGAATCAGCGAAGTCACTCTTCGTGGCTTACTGAAGATTCTCAATCAGCTTGCGCCTCCAATTGAGGCTTGATGGTGGACGCTGGGGGATTTGAACCCCCGGCCCCCTGGTTGCAAACCAGGTGCTCTTCCAAGCTGAGCTAAGCGCCCCGTGAGCCTGCCGACTTGGCAGGGGTTCTTGAGTTCAACCCCCATTCAATGAGCCATTAGTTGTTGTTTGTCTTTAGTGGAATTGATATTTTTACAAGTAGAATTGAAATCCAACAGGCTTGGCGAGTATTCTGATACAAGTCGTGGTTAAGTTGCAGATTGCTGGCACTAGAAATCTCAGGGATGAGGTAAAAATAGAGATTCTTAGAATTACTTTGGCTCTCTTTGCTATCTTATTGATTGCACCAGCTGCATCCGCCCATGATGGTATGACATTCGAATTCAATATGGAAAATAATTCTGTACAGCCAGAAGAGGCGGAAGTCAGACTAAATGATTCTGTGATTTTCTATAATTTAGTTACAGACAGTAATCGAACAATTACATTCTCTACTGAGGGTGCTAATCGCACGATTGATTGGCAATGCTCTTCAGGCCCATCAGATTCAACAACCAATTCAGATGAATGTAAAATTTGGTTTGATCCGAGCCTCTACAAAGCCACGATTATTGAGATACAAATTTACGAAAATGATTCGCTTTGGAATATATTTAATCTGACCCTTCTTGAAGATAGTCACGATGAAAACGGCCCCCCTGATGGTGGATTCAACCTGCCAGGAAATAATCAACAACCAACTGGGTCAAGTGATGAAATTGGATTAGAAAATATATTTCTAATCACTGCAATAGTATCTTTTTCAGCCGCCGGATATATCTGGATTAGTAGGAACTTTTTCGGAGAATCTTCGAATATGATGTCAAAGCAGGATGGAGAAGAATGATGCAGAATGCACAGGTCATATCGGTGATGCTTGTCACCGTATGCTTGCTAACCGCAGGTTGTTTGGCTGAGGAAAAAAGTCCTTTTTATGGAGAAGAAATCAAACCAGCAGTAGGTGTAGAAGACTTCATCTTACTAGACGAGAATGGTGAACCTTATGCCCTAAGCCAATTAGAAGGAAAGGTTATTGTCATCGCATTCCTATTTACCAGATGTCCTGATATTTGCCCAATTGTGAGTGCTAATTTGCACTATGTTTCTGAGCAATTAGGCGATGCGTATGGAGAAGATGTCGCAATTCTATCTATCACTGTAGACCCTTGGACCGATAACTCAAATTTGCTTAAACAATATTCAGATGAACGAGGTTTCCATTGGCCACACCTCACAGGTAGTTTGGAAGAGTTACAACCGGTATGGATTAATTTTGATGTTGGACTAACTACCTATGATTCAGACCAAGATGAGGATGGAGTTGCTGACGGATTTGATCGATGCGCTGATACTCCCGAAGGCGAAGAGGTTGACCACGACGGTTGCGGTGTTGACACTCAACAATCCGAGGATACCACCGTAACTGTCAACCACCACCCGCTTAGTTACTGGATTGACCACACCACAGGAACAATCATTGTTGACAAAGATTTCAATCAGAGGGTTTGGTGGGGAGATTCCGATTGGAATGCAGAAATGGTCTTGGAGGACATAAAATATCTACTCGAGGAATAAATATGCGTCAGAAATTTTTTGCAATTCTGCTTGTTTCAATCATGCTATCTGGGTGTTTAGGTCAAGACGACAATGATATCGAATTCAATGGAATAGAATATCGAGAACCACCTGATGCGCCTGATTTTACCTTGATTGACCAAAATGGAGAGGAATTCACACTCTCTGACCTAGAAGGAAAGGTTGTTGTTGTGGCTTTTATTTACACCAGTTGCCCCGATATTTGCTTGGCAATATCAGCAAATCTGGCATGGGCGCAAGCAAATCTAGGTGATGCTAGTGATGATGTTGTTTTCGTCTCAATTACAATTGACCCAGCAAGGGATACAGTAGAACATATGTCCGATTGGACTGAATCCAGAGGATATAATTGGACACATCTAACCGCTGAAAGGCCAAGTACTCTGATGGAAGTTTACTCCTCATGGAATGTAATCGTCGACGATGAGCACATTGCCGCCAGTGCCCCACCAGAAGGCGCAATGAATAGGGTTGTATTCCTAAATTCAAGCAACGAGACAATAGTTGTGGATTATCTAAATTCAAAATTACAGGTCTCTGATACAGTCGCTGATTTAGACAATAAAGTAAGAAATTCTTCTGAGGTTAATTTCTCCACAGAAGGATGGAAATTGATGAATTGGAACCATACCTCTTGGAGTTGGCAAGAATCAGAGGAAGGCTATCTTGAGGAATTCGTAAACCAGGATGACCACCTAGCTTGGGTCGCGTCAGGTGCAAACACTTCTCTGCTTCCAGTAGGTGTTGATTGTAATGGCCACGGCTGGGTTATGGGAGAAGGCTCGAGTGCTCATTGTATGTGTGATGAAGGCTACGAGAGGCCGAATGGGGATTACCTTTCATGTGTATTAGAAGGGTCTGCAGAAACCGAAGAAACCAACCCACATGAAGATTCATTGGGAGACTATGAAGTAGGACACTCTACAGTTACTTTTGTCCTTGACAAGCAATTGCGAAAGAGGCTTGCATGGACTGGTACCGCATGGGAACTGGATTTATTCATCGAAGATTTACAAGTTCTGGCTACAGAATGAGCGAATTGATTTCACTGATTAACGAAATAAATCAGGTTGACTTTTTAGGCTGATTATGGAGAGGCACTTCATGGATAAAGAGCAGGTGCGAAGCCTGACATTGGCTTTCCTAATGATTGGAAGTGTCATGCTTGGACTTTTCTTTTTAGGAGTGGAAACCGATGTTTCAGATCAACCGCCTACAATCGAAGGAGAAAAGCCTGGTAGTTTTCTAATTGGAGAGGTTACAAGCATCACAATTTCTGTAAACGACGAATCTATTGAGGAACTGGAACTAGAAGTTACACTAAATGAAGAGAGAATCTCTGACACCTACGTCGACGATAATGGTCAATATTTAGTCGACATATCTGAACTAAGTACCGGCGAATATACTCTATCTGTTGTTGCAAAAGATTATCTTAATCAAGAGACAACTTGGGAAACTGAGTTTACAATTTCTTACCCCGATGAAGGGCTGACTGAGATAATTCTGGATGATTTTGAAACCGACATTGAGCATGGTGAAGATGCTATTTTAACTGGAAATCTAACTCATTCATCTATTGAATCATGTGATTTTGTTTGGAGTGATTCTGATATTGAACAAGAACAGCTGAATGTTCCAATAGATGAAAATGGACTATTCTCGATGGATTTTTCTGATTTAACTGAAAATCTAACTGTCACTATGGAGGCAAGTTGTGGAGTAAATATCAAGACGACTGCTCAAGTAACAGTGGTTTATTCTGTTCAAAAATCAGAATGAATTCTAAAGAATTGGCATCTTAGAGAGGCGCTCAAGATCTGGTTGGTACAATTCTCTGATGTCATCCAATCCTAGTACGAGCATTGCAAGTCGCTCCAGACCCATCCCCCATGCACAGACCGGCCATTCAGTGCCAAGCGGTTCAGTGACTTCTGGCCGGAAAATTCCCGAGCCACCCAGTTCTAACCATTCACCACGCCAGTAAACTTCGACCTCTACCGATGGCTCGGTGTAAGGGAAGTAAGCAGGACGTACACGAACATCGGGATATCCCATTTTTGCGTAGAAGGTTTTGAGGGTAGAAATTAGCATTGGAAGATTTGCATCTGGTTCGTGAATTATGCCTTCGATTTGATGGAACTCGGGCAGATGAGTCCGGTCAATTGTCTCTTGTCTAAATACACGACCGATGCCAAAAACTCGGCTTGGGACATGTGGGTTTTCTGCAATATGACGTATTGTATTGACTGTTGTATGTGTCCTTAGTAAGCCCTTTTGAGCTTCCTCTTTGTCGAATTTAACCCCCCATCCTTTGCTTCCTGTATCATGTCCGTACTCATGCACCTTAGCCCATAGGTCTAGCATTTCAGGTGCAACTTCTACCTTCTCTGGATTATTAAGATAGAATGTGTCTTGCATAGTTCTAGCGGGGTGAGATTGAGGGATGAATAATGCATCCATATTCCACCCCGCTGATTGAACATAATCTCCCTCAATTTCTGAGAAGCCCATTTCCAAGAATACCGAACGAATTCGCTCTATCAGCGCTTGCATAGGGTGCGGTCTGCCTCCGGCAGGAATAGGCGCTGGAGCATTGACATCGAATGGTTTGAATTCAGCATCTCTCCAAGATTCTCCCTGTAGTAACTCGGGAGTAATCTCTCCTATCTGTTGCACATCTTTCAGTTCATCCGGTTTGATTTCTTTTCCGGCCTTGGTTAGAGTCCAAGTTCTTGTTGTGGATTCTTCGATTTCAATCAAACCTTTCCGTCCTTGGAAATGTTTGACTAATTCAGAATCTAAGCCCCCAATGTCCATCGCGGAATCTGAAAGAACTTGTATGAACTCACTTCTTTGATTTATGCTATTGGTAATTGCATTCTCATCACTCCATACGAATGAGCCGGACTCAACATTGACTCCTAGTGATTTTAGCAATCCAACTCCAGGTCCGGCTTCATGCCGCTCAAAACCTGCTGAGAACAATCCTTGCATTGTTCGCTCAGAATCGTCTGACTCTTGCAACCAATTCCAAATTCGTGATTCAAGTAATCCATCCAAAGCTGCATTACGCCCTTCTGAGCCTAGTGAAACTTTGCGGGATGAAGATTCCACTATTTGCACAAGTCCAGCATCACTCAATACCTGACCCGAACCTGCAACATGGACTTGATCGGTCCATTCAGTGACATCGAGAATCTCGTTAAGGTTCCATCCAGCTTCTGGATTCGAAAGGAGTGCCCTAAGCATTCTTCTCTCGTTGTTACCTAGAGTCACCACTTCACCTCGAGTTAGTCCCTGACACCCTTTCGCTTTGATGCTTGCTTAGATTGTCTTCTATTACTCCTCTTCTTCTATCCAAAGTACTGTTTCACATTTCACGCATTCATAGGAGGGTGGTTTTCTACCATTTACCCACTCTAAGTGACCACATCTACCACAAAGAATTGAGGTTCTTATTGGAGGGTCTAATGAAGTGTCAATTCGGTACATGGCACGTCCTGCATCTGGCATTTTGACTGCATCTGGAGCCCAAGCCGCTAATTCTTCAGGATTGACTGGATTTTCGTCTGGAAGTCCCAATCCAAACATCAGCAAAGCCGCGCCGGCGATAGATAAGGGAGCGCCTACCGCGATAGCAAAGGTATTTCCTGCTGTTCCGAAAACTATCCCTGCACCTAGGAGAATGCAGACCCATGCTGCAATTACAAGGTTCAATTTTCGATTGGAAACTAGCTTTGGCATGGTAATCGATAGTATTCGGAGTAGTAGTTAGCCATTCAACTTGGCCCTATATTTGCTACTCCTCAAGGTGCAGGGTTCAAGAATCGAACGTGGGCAGCGGGGGGTGCTGCCTCAGTAGCTCAGACTGGTAGAGCATCTGATTTGTAATCAGACGGCCGGGGGTTCGAATCCCTCCTGGGGCTCCAATATTCTCCGTTCTGAGTGTCTCAGGAGGGGGCTTTTCAGAAATGGTCAAGACTACTAGGCAAAGGGGTTAGGTTGTGAGTGCGGTAATACTCGATGGTAAGTCACTTGGATTACGCGTCGAGGAAAAGTTGGGCGATAGAGTTTCACAACTAAAAAAATCAGGAATTGAACCACACCTAGCGGTAGTTTTGGCCGGGGATGACCCTGCAAGCCATGTATATGTAAGAAACAAACAAAAAGCCTGTGAGCGTTGTGGAATAAAGAGTACTAGAGTTGACTTACCAAAAAACGTCTCCCAACAAGAACTGATTCAAGTTGTTGAGCGACTTAACGCAGATGATTCTGTTCATGGTATACTAGTTCAGAGTCCTACTCCCGATGGCACTGATGAATTGGAAATAACCGAAACTATTGACCCATCAAAAGATGTAGATGGATTCCATCCAACAAATCTCGGAAGATTAGTGATGGGTCAGGTAGATGGTATGCTACCATGCACTCCTGCTGGAGTCATGGAATTGATCAAAGATGCTGATATCGATCTAACTGGGAAAAAGGCAGTAGTTATTGGTAGATCTAGAATTGTTGGAATGCCACTGGCGTTATTATTGGCTCAAAAGGGAATCGATGCCACAGTAACAATTGCTCATTCTAGAACGCAAGATATTGCGGATATTTGTCGTACTGCGGACTTAGTAGTTGCCGCGATTGGAAGGGCCGAAACGATTCAAGCTGATTGGATAAAGCCAGGAGCGACAGTAATCGATGTTGGAATCAATCGTGTCGCAGATGACTCTAGAGAAAGTGGAAGTCGTCTTACTGGAGACGTAGACCCTGAAGCTGCAAACATAGCGGGATACATTACTCCGGTGCCAGGTGGGGTAGGTCCAATGACTATCTCGATGCTGATGAGTAATACAGTTAAGGCTGCAGAATTACGTTTGAATTAGAATACACCTAACTCAAATTTACCATCTTCAGTAGCATGGATTTTTGGATCCCATGGCGGAGAAAATGTGAGGTTAACGTGGACGCTTTCTATACCCTCTGTGTTGAGAGCTGCACGGTGTACAGCAGCCATTAGTTCGGGTGCGACTGGACAACCTGGGCTTGTCAAAGTCATGTCAATTTCAGCATGCTCAGCATCGACTTTTACTTCGTAGATTAGACCTAAATCGATAACTGAAATTTTCATTTCTGGATCTTCGACATCGATTAAGGATTCACGAACTGATTTCTCGTCGACCATATTCACAACATCCTCTCTGCTTCTGATCGAACCCGTTCAAACATATTCAAAAAACCGTTCGCTCGACTCGGAGTAAGGGAATTGCGAATTCCCATAGCATCTGCGTAATTTGGTTCCATCTCAGACACTTTTTCCGGAGGCATGCCATTTACCGCCATTGCGGTAACACACATCAAACCTTGAACAATTTGCGCATCTGCGCCCCCGCGCATTAGGAATTTACCTGATTCATCTATACTACAAACAACATGTGCTCTAGATTGACAGCCATGGACCTGATTTGATTCATTCCATTCCTCTGGAGGCAGTGGAGTTGGGTGTTTTTTTGCATATTCAAATAGTAACTCATAACGTTCCATTGAATCGAAGCAGTCCTCAAACTCCTCGACCACAGGGTCAAGATGTTCTGGCCATTGCCTCTCGCTCATGTCAGTTCCTCATGATTGGCTCTATTCAATATGACGAGTGGCTCATCTACCTCAAGCAAATCGTTCACAGACATACTTTAGATGCTCGACGAAAGATTGAGCCTCATCAAGAGTATTGTAAATCCAAAACGATGCACGATTAGTCGAAGGAACGCCCAATGCATCCATTAGAGGTTGAGCACAATGATGTCCGGTTCTTACAGCGAATCCTCCTTCATCGAGTAATATTGCTAAATCCTGGGATTGAATTGAGTCATGCAAGAACGATACTGCTCCGCTAGAATCAGGATGGCTGGGGTCACCGAATATTCTGATTCCTGGAATTTCCAACATTTGGTCTGCAGTCCATGCAGCAATGTCATGAATATGAGCATGGACTTCCCTCATGTCGAACTGGCTGAGCCACTCTACTGCAGCCCCCCACCCAATTGCCTCAGCTATACGGGGTGTTCCAGTTTCGAACATTGCATGGCCTTCTTGGAAAGTTGTACCCTCTGTTGAAACTCTTCGAATCATAGAACCGCCTGTCATAAACGGCCCCATTTCAGCCATAGCATCCGGTTTAACCAAAATGCAACCTATACCGGTAGGGCCTGCCATTTTATGTGCAGAAATCGCAACGAAATCCGCCCCCATATTATCGAAGAATATTCTTTCGTGGGGAGCGCCTTGAGCACAATCGAGTAGAACACGTGCGCCTGCTTGGTGAGATTTTTCGATAATCTCTTCAATTGGATTACGAATTCCCAATACATTGCTTGTGTGAACTACACAGACCAGTTTTGCATCTTCAAGTGCAACTTCAAAGGCTTCCATATCTAGAGTGAAAGTTCTGGAGTTGATTGGAACATAGCGAACTTCCACTCCTTTCTCTTTGTTGAGTTCCTGCCATGGAACTATATCCGCATGATGCTCCATTTCTGTTACAACCACCACGTCATCTTGATGCAGATTGTATCTAGCCCATCCATATGCGACAAGGTTGATTGCTTCAGTTGCACCGCTTGTATAGATCATATTCTCGGGACTAGTTCCGAAGTAACGTGATATTTTGCTACGAGCGTCCTCTAAAGCGGTGGTTGCCTCATCCGCTAGTGTATGGTTGGCCCGATGGGCATTTGAATTGTATTCCTCGTAATATCTAGTCATTGCATCAATAACTACCTGAGGTTTCTGGGAAGTGGCGGCATTGTCGAAATATACTAACTTCTTACCATTCGGTAAGACCCTATCTAGGATTGGAAAATCATTCCGAATTGCCTCGATATCTAAAGCCATGGCCTACCTCCTTGGAACCCCGATTGGATACCTCGATATCAATGGGTGGGATATATTCTCCAAACAATCCAAAAAGTGATGAGAAAATGACCATGTTTATCCACAGAGACCTACCTCGCGGAGACAATGGCAGCAACCTCGGGGCAAGATGTGGTCGATTCTCTCGGAAGACGTGACCTGAATCAAGATGGATCGGTGATTAATCTCGCAATCGTTGGAAGTAGTCGTTTTTATGACTTCGAAGTCTTCGAAAAGGCAATCGATCAGTGGGTTAATGATAACGGATATCCCGATTTAGTTATTGTCGGGGGAGCAAGTGGTGTGGATTACATGGCAGAAAGATGGGCTGACAATAACTCAATCGAAATTGCTGTATTTACAGAAGAATGGGATGACCCCCGAAGGACACTACACGATTCAGGAAGGCCCGAAGCAGGGAATTCGTTGACACTGAAAATATTGAATGCAGCCAGTCATATCTTAGCAATGCCTTCGCCCACAAGTAAATGGACGAGGATTGTAATTGATTTAGCCAAAGAAAAAGGCATTTCAACATCAATTATTGAAGTCGAGTGATACTTATCGGTTGAAGTACGGATAGCCCCTCGGGCCATCATGGCAAACTTCCTGATGATTACCGCAACCTCTGGTACTAACCTCGAATTAGCCGAGAGATTTGCAGCAGTTGCTCGAGACAAAGGACATACGGCTGATATTGTTGATTTAGCCGAGATGGACTTACCTATGTTCACAATTGCACGCTCCTCGGATTCTGAACAATCTCCAGATGTTTCAGATTTAACACAACAAATGATCGATGCTGATGCTTGGATTGTCGTTGCTCCGGAATACAATGGTTCCTTCCCACCTACATTGAACAATGCAATCGCTTGGCTTTCACGAGATTGGCAAAATTTCCGAAAGATGTGTACAGGCAAACCAGTAGGTCTTGCCACTCATAGTGGAGGGGGTGGTGCGCACGTAATTATGGCAATGCGTAGTATGTTTTCATTCATTGGAGCCGATGTAATAGGAAGAGCTTTGACATCGGGAAGAAACAAGGAAGCAAATCCCGAAACAATCGATGCAATGGTAGAAAATCTTGCACGATAAATCAGAAAATTATCGAGAATTGGTGCTCCTGCCGGGATTTGAACCCGGGTCGCCGGGATGAAAACCCGGAATGATGGACCGTGCTACACCACAGGAGCGATGGCCGTCCGAGATACAACTCACAAATAATCGAATTGGTTAGAATCATTCTTCTTCATCGAGTAGACCTTTCCACCAGCGAGCAGCTGGAACCACAACAATTAATCCAATAATTGAGACAATGCTGAAGGTTATCGCACCCTCTACACCGGTCATTGAAGACTTCATTGACTCCCCATAAATCCCCAACAATGCACCAGGAATACCAAATCTAAGCCCTCTTCCAACAATTCCTGCTGCAACAAATAGTCGCAAGTCCATTCTCCCGGCTCCTGCTATCCAGGCTAGAGCTTTGTACGGAATTGGAGAGACCGCTGCGATGAATATTCCAGCAGAACCATATCTATCAACGAGTACATTCAATCTTGCAATAGTTGATTGAGAAACAAATCTCTCTAGTAGCCAACCTCCGCCGTACATACCAATTGCGTATCCTGCAAGAGCGCCAAGAACACTTGATAGCGTTGCAATTAGGAC
>DAOJ01000001.1 GCA_002502365.1 Euryarchaeota archaeon UBA106 | reverse complement strand
GTATGCCAAAACGAAGAACCAATCAGCTTGCCCAGCTCCTGTAATCCACATCTTTTGACCATTCAGAATGTAGTGATCTCCATCTCTAACAGCGGTGGTTTGTATACTTGCTACATCACTTCCCGCGCCAGGTTCCGTTACACAATATGATGCAATTTTTGGTTCACTAACCAATCTTCCTAGATACTCTTGCTTTTGTTCCTCGGTTCCTCCAGTGATTATTGGACCAACTGTCAAACCATTGGAATAGGCTGCGGTACTAAACCCTGGGTCGCCCCAAGAAAATTCCTCGGAAACAAGGACTTCATCCAAAATCCCCATCCCCATTCCTCCATATTCGGTAGGGATGTGTAGATTAGTTAGTCCAAGTGAGTGCGCCTCTGAAATTGCTTCTGTGGGGAACTCAGAATTAGCGTCCCAGTGCTCAGCATTTGGTCGAACAGTATCTCTTGCAAATTCATGGGCTAATTCTCTAAGCATCTCCTGCTCTTCGGACAAAATGAACTCGACCATGATGCCGCCACAGGCTCTTCAGCCTTAGCAATTAGGGAGTGTCACATTGAATGAATATACAATCAACCAAGATATAGGAATGCCATGTATGCGAGATATCCGGTCACCATAGTGGCTCCAACTCTAGGTCCAATCTCTCTATCGTCGAGCAACATTGCTGCAACCAAACCTGAAGTAAGTATCACCACCCAGATATCTCTTCCAGCAAATTCTGATGCGATTTCAATACCATTTCCAATAACGGACGCTGTTCCTAAAATCCCCAGAATATTCATCACGTTAGAACCTAGAACGTTTCCTACCGCAACTCCGCCTTGAT
The DNA here is from genome assembly GCA_002502365.1 of Euryarchaeota archaeon UBA106. GTDB lineage: Archaea > Thermoplasmatota > Poseidoniia > Poseidoniales > Thalassarchaeaceae > MGIIb-O1. Next base: position 3,877 of record DAOJ01000001.1, on the reverse strand, counting down.
TTCTCATGGCGGCGATTAAAGTAACAGCTAATTCAGGTAATGATGTCCCCAAAGCTACCATTGAAAGCCCAACAATAGATTCGTCGATATCATAAGTTTCGGCTAATCCAGTTGCGCCATCAAGCAGGAAAATTGCACCTTTCCAAATCATCGCTCCTCCAATTATTGTGGAGATTAGTGCTACGAAAATATTGTCGGGAAGCCATGATTCTTCAGGTTCTTCTTGGTCTCCTTTACCTCTTGATGAGGCATAGGCATACCCGTAGTAAGAAACTAGTAAAATTAGCATTAATGCTCCGCCTTCAAGAGGAATAGAACCTAGATATACGAAACATGTTAGTAGAACAGTTGCAAAGATTACGGCAATAGCATCACGCCTAATTCCTGCACCACTCTCGTCACCTGATCCAAGCATGGCTGCAGTTCCTAGAACTAACATCACATTGGCTACATTGGAACCTAGAACACCTCCGATAGCAATCTCATCTGCATCGGTTCTAATCGCTTCCAATGCTACTGCTAATTCTGGTAGAGAAGTACCTATGGCGACAATAGTAAAGCCAACCAATAACGGAGGAACTCGCAGTCTGTATGCTATTTGCACTGCACCCTGAACAACTCCTTCTCCGCCAGCCATAAGCAGAGCGAAACCAACTAACACGAGAATCGGATCGGACTCCAGCATCTGTTCCACACCCGATGCGCATCGCTCATGATGTTTGAGTCCATCCCTATCATTCGCACATTCTTCTGATATGTCTAACCACATAGTCAGAAGAGGGAATTGTATGATCTTCCAATGGAGGGGAGAATGGAACAGGTGTGTCTAACGCCCCGATTACTACTGGTGCGTTTTCGAGGTTCCAAAATGCTTCTTCCAAAATTCGGCTACTAACTGTGTGTCCAAGGCCACCGGTGTATTGTGCCTCTTGTAGAACAATCAGACGCCCAGTCCTTCGAACTGAATCGACACAAGTTTCTGCATCGAATGGTAATATCGTTCGTAAATCAACGATTTCAACCTCAATTCCACGTTTTGCTACCGCTTCTGCCGCTTCCAGTGCAACATGAACCATTGCACCCCATGTTACGATTGTAACATCTTTACCGCCTCGCACAACTCTAGCCTTGCCTATACTATTCTCACCATTGGCAAGGCGTTGATGAACTGAATTTGTATCAACAATCTGGTTAATCGAATGTCCCCAGCCAGTTTTTCCTCCACGTAATCCATAGAGCCCTATGTGCTCAAGGTATACGACTGGGTCATTCAAGGCATGCGATTCAACCAGTAGATCGTACGCGTCTTGAGGTGTAGAAGGGAATACGATTACCAAACCAGGGTCATTTGCAAACCATGATTCAATCATATTTGCATGGAAGGGTCCACTGCGGGTTTTTGCTCCGAGTGGTATCCTTACCGTAAGTGGAACTTCGGCCCCCCATCGCCATCTAAGTTGGGCCGCGTTATTGATTAGTGGATTCATCGCTAAAGCGGCAAATCCTCCGAATTGGATTTCCGCCAAAGGACGCATTCCTCCTAGGGCGGCTCCAGTTGCCGAATGAATGATTATCGCCTCAGACAGAGGCATATCGAGTAATTTGTCCGAATGCCCACGTGCTTTCAATGGCAGATTCATTCCGAACGCTCCAGCAACTTCCATATCTTCTCCCATGAAGACAATAGATTCTCCATATTTGTCTGCAAGGCTGACCATTCCATTCTGTATTGCCTTGCTGTATGTCCATGAGTTTGCAGCATCCGAGAATTCGATGTCTACATCCCCAACTGAGACCGGACTTTCTCCTCCGGAGAGGCTTACTCCGAAGCGGTCGAATTGTTCCGAATGAGTGGAGGCGTCGTGAAGAGATGTTATGCCTTTGGTAACCGAATTACCTTCTGGCCATGCAGTATCTTCCATTTCCTTACGAGCGGCATCTACCAGCGCTTGTTCCTCTGCTTCCATTTTGCTGAGTTTATTCTCGCTTACACCCAATCTAACCAATAAATCTCGATGGTTAGGAAGCGGGTCTTTTTCTGACCAATATGTTAGCAACTCACGGTCCACATATCCAGGAGGGTTTCCACTCGCTGCTCCCAAATACAAGTCATCGTGATGATGTGCGTGACCACAACCTCTCATTGTCTCAACATGGATTAGAGTTGGGCCGCCTCCATCGAGGGCAAATTCCCTAGCAACTGCAGTTGATGTGTGGAATTCTGCAGGGTCGGAGCCATCTATGCTCCAAGATGGAATGCCCATGGAGTGACCCTTGTCTCCGAAGGTTTCTGCACCAGATTGACCAACAGTGAAAGTATCAAGGGCAATCTGGTTATTTTGAATCATGAAGGAAATTGGTAGGCCTCTTGCACCAGCTAGATTCATGGCCTCCCAAAATTCTCCGCTACTGCTGCAGCCCTCGCCGACTGGTGCAAGGTGAAAACGAGGCCTTGCAAGCCTATTTGCCGCTAGTGCGACACCGGTAGCTGTCGCACTAGCTATTGGTAATGGAGCGGTTGGCGGTAGTACTCTCTTGTGCCAATTACCAACGTGTAAGTCTCTCCCTCCAGCAGAATCAACCCCTCCATCCATATAGGAATCAGCCTTACCCATCTGTGCGTTGAAAATTTCTAGAGGAGTTTGACCCATTGAGAGAGCTAAACCTACGTCTCGAATCATGGGAGCGACTACGTCTGCATCTGCAATCGAATCTTCGCTGAGATCAATCGCCCGAGCCATTGAGGTGGCACATGCCACTACACCTTCCTGCCAAGTAGAGCGGAATCCTTTACCTCCAAATTGGCTTCCATCAGGAGTATTTACTCCATTCATGAACAAGTCTTTCAGATGCTCATCTAAAGCACGAGTTCGATGCATCCATCTCTGCCACTCAAATCGATCATCGACGGTTATTGAAGCGGTATATGCGATTCTACGTAGACATAGAGCAACGTCCCTCATCATGCGTACTGCTCGCCTGTCTAGATAGGCACTACCTGTTCTTCGAGGGATGATTTCTTCTGTTGCAAGAGTGGCTAATCCTGGTTCGTATATTCGTTCAGTTAACCTTCTTTCAAAAGAGTCGCAGAATGTTTCACAAAATTCGTGAAAACTATTACCATTGAATCGTTCAGGCGGGTTCAGCGAATTCCAACATTCAAAGGCAGACTCTACATGTCCATCGTGCCTTTCAACGAGAAACCTCATCAATTCTGACCTAGCAGTTTCTTGCGGTAAAGTATAGGAGAAATCCAAAGGAACCTTTGGCCTCCATCCGGCTCCCCAAAGAGGGGGTAAATCTTGTTGACTGATGGGGCCGGATTTTTTCTCTTCCGAGCTTACCTCTGCTTCATCGGAATTCCTGAGGTCCGCTTCGCTTTGTAATTCCTCCATCGAAGTGTCGAATGGCCTTTCCCATACCTCTGCCTGTTGTTTCCTGCCTCTTCCACTATCGGAGCGATTCAGAGTCACTCTGATTCTAGTGTTACAAGATGTACACTTACGATCTAGTCTTGTTGTGGCCTTGTCTCTTGATTTCCAGGTCTGGTGTGTGCTGCAAGAGGGGCAACGCCATATCCCTCGTCGCCCAGTCATGGTTAATCGCGGTATCAACTAGTACAACAAAGAATCGCCGTATTACTCACGATTACACCACTAAAGGAGGGTCCTTATATGAATTTAGATACAAATTTAGGGATAAATTAACAAAAAATACCACAATTAAAGAATAGTATGATTGTTAGTACACCACAAATATTGTGAAAATATTGCTAATTATTGATAAATATCCTGTATTTCCTATAATTACCACAATTAAACAAATAATAGGAGGGAATTACACCACAATTAATCAAATTAATACTTTGGAACTGTAG
>DAOJ01000025.1:1795-2971 GCA_002502365.1 Euryarchaeota archaeon UBA106 | reverse complement strand
TCTCGAGGGTCTTCCAGATTGGGTGGATGTCGTAATTTTACCAGGAAATCACGATGCAGTTCGTCCCGCAGAACCTCAACCAGCGCTAGACCCAGAAGTACAACAGGACTACTCAGATGCAGTATTTGTTGGCAATCCATGCGAATTTAGTCTGCATGGAGTTAGGATTTTGTCCTATCATGGGAAAAGTATCGATGACTTTGTCGCAGGCCTACGTTCTGTTACCTATTCGAAACCAGAAATGGCGATGAGGGCAATGCTAGAAAGAAGACATCTCGCTCCATCATGGGGTGGCAAAACACCGTTATCTCCGGAACCGGAGGATAGAATGGTAATCCAACAAATTCCAGATATTTTTGTCACAGGTCACGTCCATGGACATTATGTTGGCAATCACAAGGGTACGACCATTGTTCACTCATCAACTTGGCAAGACCAAACCGATTACCAAAGGATGTTAGGTTTCCAACCAAAACCATGTATTCTGACTGTGATTAATCTACACACTCATGAATCTGCAAGCATTCCATTCGCTTGAGTTTATTTTGGGAATTGCTCACCAAACATTGGCTCCCATATATCTCTCAGATCTTGACCTTCAACAATCGGCACTCCAGCCTTTACAAAATCTTCCGCACCTCTATTCGGTGCGGGGTTAAATCCAATGAATCTAGAACCTGGAATCATCATTGAGAGGTCCGGACCTGAGTCTCCAACAGAAACTATGTGAGATGGATCTATGGAATTTATCCTAGCGAATTTTTTGACCATTATTCCTTTGTCGTGAGATTGAACTACAGTAGGTTTGGAGCCAGTTAACCATCCTTCTTCATCCCATTCAAATCCATTAGCAGCCCAATCGTTTACCTTGAGCATATTTGCGATCGTACCGATTAGTAGGTCCACTCCTGATGAAACGATAGCCACTAATATGCCTCGATTCTGTAATTCTTCAACGACCTCTCTCGCTCCGGGCATTAATTTGATTCCGGAATAACATCTCATGATGTCGTCCCTATGGATCTCAGGCTGAACTTCTCTCCAAAGACGAATATCATCTAAAACGAATTCTTCCTCAGTGACTTCTTTACGAATAAATTTCGCAAGCATTTCTTTATTTTCAGTTCCAAAGTAATCGTGAATATTCTGCCACGATGAATCATTAGCCGCTAATAC
>DAOJ01000025.1:0-1389 GCA_002502365.1 Euryarchaeota archaeon UBA106 | reverse complement strand
TGGGTTGGTTATATTTCCCACCATCTGTCCGGAACAAATATGGAAGAAGGCGACCTAGCAATTAAGGTCAAAATGCTATTTTTCGGACCTTTAGCTGAATCTATGGGTGAGCGAGAAATAGAGGTCGCAGCATTACATGGCTCAACCGCAATGGACCTTATTGACAGATTTCGGTTGAATCCAATGCTAGATTCCGGACTTAGGGTTGCGATTGATGGTGTGGTAGGAGCAGATTTAGATACAAAACTTTCAGATGCTTCAGAAATCGCCTTTCTACCTCCAGTTTCTGGCGGTTAGACTAAAAAACCGACAAAATACTGTTTTCTTTGCCGAAGACTTTGAGAGAGGGCTACCGCACCCGGTGGTTGAGAAAGATGATTGGAAGTACCGAATTAATTATCATCGGGATATTGGCAATCTTCCTTTTCGGTGCGAAAAGGATACCTGAACTAGCTCGAAATTTGGGTAGGGCCAAAGGAGAATTCCATGCTGGAATAGCGGATGTAACCTCACCATCACCTGCTGAAATCGACATGGATCGGGGCGGCGTCAGTGACGATGTTGCTAACGAGAATGAGTAATACCGTTTCATTTCTTTCTCTTCAATCTGAGTGCTGCACCACAGTCGTGGCACTCACCGTAATTTTTCTGTTTCGCGTTAGTTGATTTTGGGGCGTCATATTCACTTTTACAGCCACTACAAACCAAAGTCCATGACCAAACCTCTCTAATCCCCACTTCACTTACTCCTTGCCATTCTATGTCAAGGAAACTTGCGATATTTTGCATTCGGTAATCATCAGTAATGAGTAGAGCCGATCTTTCTAATGCCAACGATACCAAAGCAAGGTCAGTTTCAGAAATTCCACTGATGTCTCCACTTTTTTTCGCTGCATCTGCTGCCAAATCTATAGAATCTTGATTTGGTTGACAAAATACTAACCCAATACTATCCAATAATGCTGCCCTGTCAGGTGAAATTCGCAGTAATTCTTCTTCTTGATGGCGAATTATTAGCCCACCGGATAATTCAGTGATTGGCCATGCTATCAAGGCGGCAGTGTCGAGCACACGTACCTTGGCCATGCTAATGGGTAGACGGCACACCCTATCAGGGGTGGGGTAGAGTTGTTGTGTATCGACAACAGGCGGTAACCTTCATCGGGAATCGGTTAGAGGCGTGGTTTGATGGAGTTCCTACCTGAAGGGTTTGTCGACTCTGCAATTGAGTGGGCAGATGGCCTTGGATACCTCGGTTTGGCAATTCTAACTTCCACTGAGGCGGCGTTACAACCAATTCCTCCAGATCCCTTAGTTTGGAACATGATTCTAGAAGCAGATAGCGGACTTGTAGTAGCCACCGTTGTCCTAATTGCAACGCTATCAAGT
>DAOJ01000060.1 GCA_002502365.1 Euryarchaeota archaeon UBA106 | reverse complement strand
GCCCACTGAATTGCACCTAGATTTTGCCTAAATTCGTCTGCTCCAACTGCTGCATCAACCAGTGCCTGATCAAACTCGGATTGGGCATTCAGACTCGGCCATTGGTCGACCCATTTCAGTAAGGTTTCAGCGATTGTATCACTAGCAGCTTGTACCATTCTCGCCATCTGTTTACGGACCCTATGGTACTTATCCGGATCCTCGACTAAGTCTGATTGCTTTCCAGCGCGACGAAATGCTTTGTCCAAGACTTCCTGTGGATATAGAACAGTTGGAATCTTCCTCCACTCGACTGATGCCATTGCCTCCCCTCCATTCTAGCGGCCGCACCCATCCTTCTTCAAACAACGTGCTTTTCTATGGCGAACCTCACGCGACTATATGCCTAGTGAACGCCGCGGTAGGAGAATCGATAGTTTGCCTGAATGGGCGAAGCGATTCGCAGAGGAATATGGTGCTAAGGATTTAGACGACCGGAATGACGTTTTCTTCGGACCTTTAATCGATAGACGAAGTGGATTAAGAAAGGATGATTTAATCAAATTGCTAATCGATGCCCGAGCACTTAGAGCCGAGGAAGATCCTTGGGTCAGAGGTATGTTGCTAGCAACTTCACGTAACGCTGTTGAAATGCTAGATGAGAATGGAGAATACCGCTCTATTGCTAGAGATGTAATCGTAGAAGTACGTTTGGTGACTCATTTGAGGAAACCATATATTGAGGATGATGAATTATTAACATTCGAAAAAGAGGATATGAGAAGGCGTTCTAATGTACACGAACAAGCTGAAAGACAAGCTGATGGTGGTTCGGACGATAGCCATTTGTGGGGCTAAATTATGACTGAATTATCAAAAAAAGAATGTATACCATGCAAAGGTGGAATACCACCTATGGATGGAGAAAAAGCGAAAGAAATGCTAAATTTAGTACATAATGATTGGAATTTAGTAGAATCTCACCATATCGAACGTGTTTGGACATTTACAAATTTTGAAAATGCTCTGGAATTTATTAACTCCGCAGGGAAAATTTGTGAAGAACAGAACCACCATGCTGATTTTGAATTGGGTTGGGGTAGGGTGAAAGCTATGATTTGGACTCACAAAATTAACGGTCTAACAGAATCTGATTTCATACTCGCAGCAAAATTTGATGAGATTTAAGGTGGAAAAATGCCGAAGGATTTTCGTCTTCACGCATTTGTATGTACAAATCAACGAGACCCAAGAAAACCACGAGAATGCTGTGCTTCAAAGAATTCATTAGACGTGATGACTAGGCTGAAGAGAGCGGCTAAATCTGCAGGAATATATGATGTTCGAGTAAACAAATCTGGTTGTTTGGATAGATGCGAACAAGGAATTTCATGTGTTGTATACCCTGATGGAATTTGGTATACAATACCCGATGATGATATTGCAATTGCAAAGATAGTTTCTCATCTTGCAGGTGGTTTGCCAGTTGAGGATTATTTCATGTCAGAAATTAAAGGCGAACAGGGCGAGTAGCACCACAGGCTTGACATTTCAGTAATGTAGTTCTATCCTCTTTGATGAAACGAGTGTCGGGAGCCTTACATTGTTCACAGAGAATGTATGTCTTGACATATGCAACAATCTTCTCCTTAATCCTCTTAGGAGGAACTCGTCCCTTTAGCATAACACGAACTTGTTCTCTTGTTCCTGAAGTTCCTAGTTCGTTAATCAAATATTGATAGACATGATTTGCATCCCTATCCATCGCATCAACAATTGATGAAAAATTTCGAATAATTGTTTGATTACCTTCGACTAGGATCTCAGGAGTAGGCATAGTCCAGCGATTCCTTTCACTAATATCTGTAGGAATCCTATCTCTGGCTCTATCGAGCAGAGCATCATATTCGAAGTCACCCATTATGCTATCCGAGAGAATACCCCTTTTTCACCCCACCGCATAGCATTGACTTCAAACACCAACCGTCAAAGACCCCCACACGAACCGGACTTCATGGACGAGGCAGTCGAGGTAAAAGTCGCCAGGGTTCATGCAGATGCACAATTACCCACTCGTGGAAGTGCCCAGGCTGCAGGATGGGACTTGTATGCTCTCGAAGATACTGTAGTAAACTACCGAACGGCAACCTTGGTTAGAACTGGATTACATGTGGCTATTCCAATTGGTTACGAAGGTCAGGTCAGGGCAAGATCATCCTTGGGTAAAAAAGGACTTATTCCACCCCATGGAATCGGCACTATTGATGCTGATTATCGAGGTGAATTATTCGTAATGATGACTTGGATTGGAGAAGGTAATTCATACACCATAGCCAAAGGAGAAAGAATTGCCCAGTTACTGATTACTCCAATACCTAAATCTGTATTCAGGGAAGTAAAAATCGAACAGTTAGGTGAAACTGACCGAGGTCAAGGTGGATTCGGTTCTACCGGACGATTTTGACCTTCTTTACACGGTTCGAAGAACCGTGCTACTACATATTCAACATACGAATGCTTGATACGGACCGGTTGGAGCCGTCCTATTGATGCCACTGAGCATAGACGAGCTCCGCCGAAAGGTCGAGGAATACCACAACAAGGGTTTGAACAGCCAACAGATAGCCGATGAGTTGTCTCTCTCTCAAACCACAATTCAATGGCTTTCTTCATCAAATGTCCCTATGGATGATGAAACACCCTCGGATATTAGAGTAGGATGGAGATCTGTTGCTGTAAAAGCAGCTCGAGTAGAAGCCGTATCTTACGTTTTTTGTGATATTATCGAGGAAGAAATAGGAGACGAAGTAGACACAATGGTTGGAATTTCGATAAATGGTATTCCATTTGCCCAAGCTATCGCTGGTCAAATGGACCTTGAATTAGCAGTCAGTAGAAGTATCAGTGAATCTGATGCAGGACATCTTTCTGAGGTATTTGCTAATGTTGGTGGTAAGAGAGTAGTTGTTATTGATGACGTTGTATCTTCCGGCACAACGATGAGAAAGACCGTTCAACACCTCAGAGAATCTGGAGCTGAAGTGAAACTTTGCTTGGTTTTAGCCAATAAAACCGAAATGAATGATATCGACGGGGTGCCACTGCGCGGCCTGGTTAGAGTAGTAACTGTCTGAGGTAAATTCAATGCACTGGGCGGACTATACCGCTGAAAGACTCAGCAAAGAACGTGGAACCAAGCTGGTTGCTTGTTCGGGGATTACCCCGTCAGGAGAGTTCCACATAGGGCACTTGAGAGAAATCCTATCTGCGGAAATGATTCACAGGGCCTGTTTGGATGCAGATTTAGATTCTAGATACATTTTCATTGTTGACTCAATGGATCCTCTTCGAAGAGTATATCCATTTCTTTCTGATGAATACGAACAATTTATTGGATGTCCTCTAGCATTTATCCCCGCACCTGACTCCGAAGGTAAGCCAGATTATGGTGGATTATCATACGCTGAGCACTTCCTAGGCCCATTTTTGGATGCTCTTACTGAAATCGGAGTATACCCTGAGGTGATAATGAATCATGAGACATATCAAAATGGGCAATTTGCCGAAAAAATAGATGCTGCTATAGAAAAGGCAGATGAAATAAAACATATTATTGAATCAATATCTGGAAGAGAATTGGACGATAATTGGTTTCCATACAAACCTCTCGGTTCAGATGGGAGCATGGATGAAGTGATGGTCACAGGTTACGAAAAACCATTTGTCCATTGGATCGATAGACACGGGAATTCAGGTACTGCAGATATTCGAAAGGCAGAGGGAAAACTACCATGGAGAATTGATTGGGCCGCTCGCTGGGGAATCCACGGCGTAACCTGTGAGCCTGCTGGAAAAGACCACGGAGCGGCGGGCGGTTCCTTTGATACCGGACTACCAATATGCAAATTATTAGGTTCAGAACCACCTTCCAAGATGGTGTATGAATGGATACAGGTAAAGGGAGCAGGGCCTATGTCTTCCTCCTCGGGAAATACCATAGGACCGATAGAGGCATTAAACCTAGTACCTCCTGAAATTATACGATATCTGATAGCTGGGTCAAAGATGAATCGCCATATCGATTTCAATACTGGAGGAGCACTATTCCAGATGGCAGATGAGTATGAGAGATTAGTTGCGGACCCACCTAATGTTGAATCTGAAGAACTAACAAAAAGACAGAAAGTTGCAGCTGTAACTCAAACCGGAGCTATGCGGTTAAGTCAAATCGACAGAGGGTCTAATCCTGCTGACTCCGTTGCTGGTGTGTCCTTCAGGCATCTGGCTATGTTAGCGCAAATTAAAGCATCAGACGAAGATGTTTGGAGTTCCCTTAGAAACAGTGGCCACCTGATCGGCGAACCAAACTCTGCCCTCATAAAACGACTCACTAGAATGCGAAACTGGATATCGAGTATTCATTTCCCAGAAGATTCAAGAATTCAGATAAGGAGTAAAATTGAGGATGATACTCGGGCTGAATTGAACGATAATCAAATGAATTTCTTATCTGAGCTGGCAGAACAGTTTTGTGAAATTAATTGGTCTGATGAAGAGATTAGCACTACTATTAGAACTACTGCTGCGAAATCTGGGATTAGTGGCAGAGAATCCTACACCGCGCTGTATTTGGCGATGTTAGGCAGAAAACATGGGCCAAAAGCCTCGGCATTGATTTTGGAAATTGGAAGAAAAGATGCCGTTGATTTGTTGAGTTCGTAACTCAAGCATCATCATTTAACGCTTCTAAAAGTACAGTAGTGCCGATGAATCCTCCAGCAAAACCGGCTCCAAAAGAACCTAATTCCAATATCGAAGAAAAAATCGATTCAAGTGAGTTTGCGAGCCAGCTAACAATATCGGTTATTATTTCTAGAAGACGACCAAAGTTGATTGTGATTATGCCTGAAATTGCTAGGAATCCCAAAAATGCTGCTTGAGCCAAAGCGATAATCCTCATGGCTTTCAATGATATGCTAACTAAAAATGCAGCAGTAGCCCCCAAAAAGAACCCTAAAATTCCCTTTAATCCGTAGTTTGTGATAATTTCGATTTTCCCACATCCTTAATTTAGAATAGCGATATCCAGTAATCTTGGCTCGGGAATACCCTCTTTCGCTTCTGCAATTGCTTGCACTTCCATACGGGCACCGGCCATAGTGGTAACAAACGGAATGTTTAGCTCGACGGCTAACCTACGCATCATATTTCCATCTAAAACGGCTCCACCGGTATTTCTTGGTGTATTGATAATTAGGTGAATTTTACCCTGCCTCATAAGATCGAGTGCATCGGGAGTAAGTCCCTCAGTAATTCGATAACAGGTCTGCACATCTACACCGCCTGAATCTCTGAGAACGTGAGCAGTCCCCCTTGTTGCATAAATTGTAAAGCCCATCTCCTCCAATTCCTGAGCCAAAGGAATTACATCGTGTTTGTCAGCATTCTTGACCGTGATGTATACACCACCTTCTATTGGCACCGGAAGTTCGGTTGCCAAGCGTGCCTTGAGATAAGCTGCTGCTGCACGCTTGTGACTCCCCATAACCTCTCCAGTACTCTTCATTTCCGGACCTGGCGCAGGGTCTAGTCCTCGTAGTTTTATGAATGGGAAAACAGGGGCTTTTACACAAACCGCTTCGCTCTGTGGTTCGGGGAAATCAAGGTCGGCCAATTTTTCTCCCAGAGTTAGTCTAGCAGCTATTCTAGCTAAAGGAACACCCGTAGCCTTAGCGACAAATGGAAATGTTCTAGACCCACGAGGGTTGACTTCTAGAACGTACAAAGTCTCTCCCCGAATTGCATATTGAATATTGAAGCAACCCTTGATTCCTAACTGAATTCCAATTTTTTTGGTCCAATCTTCGACTTGGGCTAAAATTTTCTTTGAGATATTTTGAGGGGGAATAAAACAAGTTGAATCTCCAGAATGAATTCCTGCCTCTTCGAGATGCTCCATAATCGCACCGATTAGAACCTCGGTTCCATCACAAACTGCGTCGACATCTAATTCCATTGCATTACCCAGATACTCGTCTACCAATAATGGCCTTTCAGGAGAAAGATACGCTTCCTCCATATATGCATCTAATTGCCTATTATTGGATAAAATTTCCATACCGCGGCCGCCGAGAACATAGGAAGGGCGAATCAGTACTGGATAACCAATCTCTTGAACCGCTTCTCTAACTTCTTCTGGTGTGCTTGCTGTTCTACCATTTGGCATCCTCAACCCTACCCTTTTTGCAAATTCCTCGAAGCGTTCCCTATCACTCGCTTCATCAACCGCGTCGGGAGTTGTCCCCTGCATCGCTAAGTTAAGCCCCATACCCTCCAAATGAGGCAACCTTCCCGCTAATGGAAGAGCCAGATTAATTGCGGTTTGGCCACCGAATTGAAGTAAAATTCCATGGGCTTTCTCACGAAGTAACACTTCTGCTGAGTGTTCTAATGTTAATGGATCAAAATAAAGTCTATCGCTTGTATCGAAATCAGTGGAAACCGTTTCAGGGTTGTTATTGATGATAATGGCCTCATGCCCTAAGTCTCTGATTGCCCCGACCGCATGAACACAACCATAGTCGAATTCTATACCTTGTCCAATTCTAATTGGACCACTGCCAACAACAACTATGCGTTGTTTCGTAAAATTCTCGAGACCTGGGACATAGTCAATTCCAGTTGGAGCCGATCCTCCTTCGTAGGTTGCATAATAGTACGGTGTTACTGCTGCAAACTCAGCCGCGCAAGAGTCTACCATACGGAATCGCGGATGAATTTCTAACTCATGCCTTCGCCTCATTACTGCATCCTCATCTGATTTCTTCGGTAATGATTTGAATCCACTCGCAGGGAATCCAGCAAGTGCATCTGCGATATGTAAGTCAGTAAAGCCGGCTCCCTTCCACCTTCGCATTTCTCCAATAGGGATATCTGCAGCTTTCATGCCCAATTCTCCTGCTGCACGTATTTCTGTTTCAAGTGCCGCCATTTTCTCAAAGCGGTGTAGGAACCAACGAGTGACTCCACCAGAAACATCCCGCACATCTTCAATTGAGTACCCCCTTCTAAATGCCTCAAATAGCGCACCCATTCTTCTATCAGTTGGAATCCTAAGCCAATCAATTAGAAGTGCTTCAGGCAATGGTTCGCTTGCTCTGTCATCCATAGTCTCACCTCCTGATGCATCCGCCATGGTCAATGGTCTAGGATGGGGTTGACCATACTCCAAACTCGCCCAGGCCTTGAGGAAGGCTTCCTCAAAACAGCGCCCAATTGCCATTACTTCTCCCGTAGACTTCATGGAAGTCCCGATAGTTCTATCTGCGGTCCTGAATTTATCAAAAGGCCAGCGAGGAATTTTCACAACACAATAATCTAATGTCGGTTCGAAAGCAGCAGTTGTCCCTTCACCTGTAATTGGGTTCGGTAACTCATCTAAAGTATAGCCTACTGCGATTAGGGCTGCCATTCTAGCTATTGGATAACCTGTGGCTTTACTTGCTAAAGCGGATGACCTTGAAACTCTTGGATTGACTTCTATCACTCGATAATCGCCTGTAGACTGCTCGACAGCAAATTGAACATTACAACCACCCTTGATGTTCAATCTCCTGATTAAGCGAAGAGCAGCATCACGTAACATCTGATGATCTCTATCTGAAAGTGTCTGTTGAGGAGCTACGACCACCGATTCACCAGTATGTACGCCCATCGGGTCAATATTTTCCATAGTGCAGACAATGATTGCATTGTCTGCGCCATCTCTCATAACTTCGTATTCATGTTCTTGCCAACCAAGTATGCTTTCTTCAATGAGTACTTGCCCTATAGCAGAATGTAGTATACCTTGGCTGGCGATTTCGACTAATTCACCCATATTATGAGCGGTGCCTCCACCAAGGCCTCCTAGAGTAAAAGCGGGACGAATTAATAGAGGAAAACCACCGAGTGAATCCGCAGCTTCAATGACTGCCTCGATGGAATCACATGCTATCGCCTTACAGACAGGAAGATCTATTTCCTCGCAAACTTGTTTGAATAAATCTCTGTCTTCAGCTTCATCGATTGATACTAAATCACAGCCTATTAACTCCACATTTAATTCGTCTAAGCTACCATCATGTGCAAGTGCGGAAGCAATGTTGAGAGCAGTTTGACCACCCATTCCAGCAAGTAGAGCATCTGGTTTTTCAATTTCTAAAATTCTCTTGACTACTTCGGGAAGTAACGGTTCGATGTATATTCTATCAGCCATTTCAGGATCATTTTGGATTGTTGCCGGATTTGAATTAATCAGAATTACTTCGTAACCATCGGCCCTTAATGCTCGGCATGCCTGACTGCCTGAAAAATCGAATTCAGCTGCTTGACCAATTCGAATCGGTCCACTTCCTAAAATTACAATTCGTTTCAAATCATCTCGACGAGGCATTAATTTTCGCCCCCAGATGTAGGAATAGGAATTCCTGCTAAATGGTCATTTACCATACTAGCGAATCTATCGAACAAGGGTGAAGCATCATGTGGGCCAGGGCAAGCCTCAGGATGATACTGAACTGTAAATGCCCTCTTTCCAATCAAATCCAAACCTTCTACCGTTCTATCATTTGCATTAACGTGCCTGACCTTGAATGGAGCATCTAGTTCGTTACCTCCGCGTGCCGAACAAACACCAGATGGGTGTGGTGCGAGCATTCCTTTTTCTGGATCCTCGACTGCGAATCCATGATTTTGACTAGTGATATACACTCTACCAGTTTCTAAGTCAACTACAGGCTGGTTAGAACCTCTGTGACCATATCTAAGTTTGTAGGTACGAAGGCCAGCAGCCAATCCCATTAATTGATGGCCTAGACAAATACCCATTACTGGCAAACCTGCTTTAACCGCCGAGGATAAACTATCTCTCGCAGTTTTTGCAGCACCTGGATGAGCAGGGTCACCTGGCCCATTTGAGGCGAAAAATGCGTCGGGTTCCCACTTCAATATCTCATCGAATGTTGTTGTGGCAGGACACCATACAACCTCAAAACGTTGAGATAGTTCTCGCAAAATATTGTACTTTACACCACAATCAATTGCTGCAAGTCTAGGAAGAGGTTTACCTTCCTTATCTGTCGCCCCGGGGTTGATTATGACTGCATTTTCACAAGTCACTTCTGCCACTAAATCCTCTGCGTCTGGGGGTGTCATTTCATCAAGACGAACTAGCATTTCCCTCTCTGCTTCTGCAGGGCCAAAAATACACAGAACCGTTCCGTGTTCTCTGACTCTACGAGTCAATTCTCTAGTGTCTATATCTTGTATTCCGGGAACACCGTGAGCAAAAAGAAAATCATGGACACTACCAATTGAATCTCTATGGTCTGGTACTTCCATCAATTGTCTGCAGACAACCCCTCTTGGCCAAACGCCTGCTGATTCGGAAGTTCCAGGATGGACTCCATAATTCCCTAGTAATGGCCAAGTGAAGGTAAGGACCTGTCCTGCAAAGGAAGGGTCGGTGAGGCTCTCTTGATATCCAGCCATACCAGTAGTGAAAACCAACTCGCCCTCTGCAATCACCGGCGCGCCAAATAATCGCCCTTTGTACCGTGTTCCATCGGCTAAAAGCAGTAAACCATCAGCTCCTGAAGCGGGCTCTGGTGCATTAGAATCTAGTAATGCATCGGCAGCATCAGGGAAAATAGGGGGTTCGGTAACTCCTGAAACCCCAGCGCCGGGAATGAATCCCCTGCCGGGAGGGTTCTCCGACATCAGCGATGCTGCCCGAAAGAGCCTATTAATCATTGAGAGTGATTTCACTCTTCTTCTAGACTGATTACCTGCTTTCTATCTACACTAGGGACTACCTGAATTTCCCCACCTTGAAAGTGCTTGGATTCATCGATTTGACCAATTAATGATTGAAGGAATACACCAAGCGCTGAAACTTCTGAATGAGGCTGGTTACCGATGGAAATATTGTAATTTGCCAACCTAAAAACTTCACCTGGAACCTTAGTGCCTCCAACAACAATAACCATTGGGCGATCACTTTCAATTGATTCAATCGATTCTCTCCAAGACTCTCCATACATGGTAAGATGTACTATTTGACCTGGTTCCCCATCTCCGGCATCTTGGGAAAATCGACGAAGAAAAGACAGTGGTTTAGGTTCATATCTACACGCGAATTCTCCGCCAAACCTTTCGGTTACGGAATTCCATGTTTCAAGTGCTGAGCTATCTTCTTCACCGGACAAAATAATTTCGTCTGCCCCAAATGCTCTGGCGGTCAAACCAAGGTGACTTGTTATTCGTTTATCACGTTCCCTTCTATGACCCAGTCTGAGGACTGAAATCCTTTGGCGAGGGACGCTCATGTAGATTATGCGGAAGGCCCGACTTCATCAGCCTGACTCATATCAGATGAGTCATTGAATTGCGGGATTAAATCTACAGGCATGTGTATCATTTGCAATCTTACCCACTGAAGAAGCCAAGCATCGATGAATAACTTGGCTGAATAATGTATCATAACGGCTAATGCGAGAAGACGTAATGTGCCAAAAATGGCAGTTTGATTGCTAACTTGGTCGGTAAGTAGAGCAAAACCAATTGGCTCTAGTATGTAATACAAAGCAAGAACTACTAGCAAACCTCCTATGTTAGACATCGGAGCATGACCTCTTTCTCTCCCAACACTCCAAACTACGGTAGCAAAGAAAACAATGATTGGCACAATTTTTGCTAGTGCAGAAAATTCAAAATCACCCAAAAGGGAGATTGGGATGTCTGCGTTATTTAGAGCATCAGAACCCTTCTGGACAGAAATCCACCAGAATAAACCCGACATCATCAATAATACACCTGATAACCATCCACGATTAGTAATCATATCTCGGATTTCATGCCTATCTTTAGGTTGAAGACGTTGAAGAATTGACTCCATTAGCTCGAGTGCATCATTGGAGGGCAATTCCTCTTTTGCAGCAGCCGCAATGCCCTGTTGCGAGGGAATTTCTCCCCTATCATTAGGCTCCTCGCCCATAACCATTGAGGGATTGCCGCTCCGTCACATCATAAAGGATACGTCTAATGGGAGGTCTGAAATGGCCGACTGGAGACCTATTCTAAATCGCCGAAGCGATGGTTTTCCAAGAATTATGGGGATTCTCAACATAACCCCTGACTCATTTCATGCTGATTCAAGAGTTGATTCGGTCGACGATGCAATATCACGTGCCAAGCAAATGGTAGAGGAGGGGGCAGATTGGCTAGATATTGGCGGCGAGTCTACAAGACCAGGGGCAGAACCTGTAACCTTAGATGAAGAAATGAATAGGGTATTACCTGTAATTAAGGCGGTTAGAACCGCTCTTCCTAATGTTGGAATCTCAATAGATACCAGACATGCTTCTGTGGCTGAGGCCGCTCTAAATTTAGGGGCAGATATGGTGAATGATGTAAGTTCCTTATCCGACCCGAATATGGCTGATGTAATCATAGGAAAAAAATGTCCTGTTTGTATAATGCATATGCAAGGATTACCAGAAAATATGCAAAAAAACCCAAGTTACGGTGATGTAGTATCAGAAGTTCGTGAAAGGCTTGAAAAAACAGCCAGAAAGTTAGTCGATTTAGGATTAAATCCTGAAATGATTGTAACTGACCCAGGAATAGGATTTGGCAAATTACTAGAGCACAATCTATCATTATTGGCAGCAGGAAAAGAAATTGTCCCCACGCAAAATATGCAGCTTATGTGGGGAGTTAGTCGGAAACGTATGTTTGCAGATTTGCTCGGCCGGCACGATAGTGAAGAGAGGTTATCCGGAAGTTTGGGAATCGCCGCAATGGCTCCATCCAAAGGAGTCGATATCATCAGGGTACACGATGTGCGTGAGCACGCAGACATGTATGCGGCTATGCGAGCAATCGATTGAGGTGATTTGATGGGGCAGAATATAGTTGATATCGACGATAATTTACGAATCATCGGAACGGCTCACGTTAGTACTGCATCAGTGGAATTAGTTAGAGAACAAATAGAGGAATGGAAACCAAACTTGGTTGCAGTTGAGCTCTGTGATTCTAGGTTGAGGTCATTACAACAGCCTGACGATTTGGATAATGACGACCTATTGAAAATAATCAGTGAAGGAAAGGCTGCAATGATATTGCTACAATCTGCTCTGGCCGCACAACAGAGACGGATGGGTATGGAAACAGGAGAAAAACCCGGAGCTGAATTACTCGCGGCTATCGAG
>DAOJ01000059.1 GCA_002502365.1 Euryarchaeota archaeon UBA106 | reverse complement strand
ATATTGCATAGCATCATTACTACAGGCAGTGACATAATACTGCATCTTTGTTATGTGACTCATCGCCTCTAAATTTTCAGAGAGGATGTATCCAATTCTCCAACCTGTCATCGCGAAGGTTTTGGAGAAGGAATTAATCATTATGACTTTGTCATAGCCAGCTCCAAGGAAGGATACATGTTCACAATCGTAGACTATCCTGTCATAGACTTCATCGGTAATTACCCATAGATCATTTCGCTCGGCAAAAGCTAGTAATTCATCACGTTCTTCGGGAGTGACATTTCCTCCTGTTGGATTGCTTGGGAAATTATACAAAATCGCCACAGTATTCTCATTTACTTGTTCCTCTAAATCCTCAATCTTCGGCACAAACCCATTCTCAAATCTGCAGGGATAAAGCGAGGGTTGCCCTCCACAAATCACCACATCCGGAGGGTATAACGGGAAGTAGGGTTCTGGAATTAGTACTTCATCACCCGGGTCGACTAGCGCGAGGAAAATATCCAGTAATGCATTTGTTCCACTCATTGTAATGCAGACATTAGTTTCATCCAGTTCTGGAGAAAGATAGTGCCATGTTTCAGCAATCTTTTGCCTCAATTCAGGAAGGCCAGCAGTGGTTGTGTATTTGTTGCGACCCTCTCGCATGGCTTTTTCGAAAGCGTCTATTGCCAAATCGGGCGGTTGAAAGTCCGGCTCTCCTAAACCAAATTGAACCGAGTCATCGCCGGCCATGTCGAACATACGGCGAACACCTGTTGGACGTATGCTGTTCGCCCGTTCCGAAAACCGCACCATGACCTACGGAGAACAGAATGAGCATTTGAACTAACACCCTCGAATCCTTCGGATTCGTAGTATAAGTTGAGAAATTAATTTGAATTATTTTTGCTGTTATTTTTCGGAATCAAGTAACTCTGCTTCTACAACTTCTTCAATCTCGTCTCGGTTTCTAACGCTATTAATGATTGCTTCGATATCATCATCTGAACGCATTCGGATTAGAACCAATGAAGCGACCCAAGCCAATGCAACAATAACGACAATGCCGATTGCGATTGGAGGAATTGCTAGTGATTCTGAAGCACCACCTGTGCCCTCGATTTCGAAGAATACTGGCAGTGAATGCATAACACCTGCAACAGCATGAACCTCCACTGTATGGTTGCCTGATGTTAGTTTATTTGGGTCCAATAAAATGTGCCACAAGAAGGGAGTTAGAGCCCCTACCTCACTTGGAGTGGCGGAGTAAGTTGTCTCCATCCATTCGCCCCCATCAATTCGATATTCTACCCGATCGATACTTCCTGCTTGACCCCAAGAATGACCGGTCATATTGATTACTAAGCTGGTGGACAGATTGAGTTTGTGATTTTGTAATGTTGGGTCAATTAACGGAGTCTGTCCGCTGTCTCGAAGGAAAATTGCAAGTTCAACTGCGGCTAAAGCATCAACCATACCATATCCAAATTCTCTGTTCCAGTATGGGTCGACATCGGGGGCACTCGGTTCCCCTCGTAATTCAGCAGTTTGTTTTAGGACTTCTTTGATTTGTAATGGTGTTAGGTTTTCGTTTGCTTCCCAAACCAAAGCCACAACACCAGATACTGCAGGGGCAGCATAAGACGTTCCACTACCCCTTCCAGTGTAGGTATTCTCAGAGGCATCTCCATTGAGGAAATTATTACACCCTCCACTTGTGACGCATGCTTCTGCTTGAATTATATTAGTCCCAGGCGCACTGATTTCTGGAATCAATTCATTCACTGGGTTTCCATCGCCATTATCTTTTCGAGGACCTCGGGAAGAATAGCCTGCGATAGTGTCGTCAGAGCGGTTAACTGTATTCTGATCATCGGTAGAGGCAACAGTAATTGAAAGAGAGGAAGCACTCATCCCAGATAGCCCATCATTGTCCTCTCCGTCGTTTCCGGCTGCGTTAGAAACTGTCACACCCAATTCCATTGCCTCATCGAGAATTCTGCTATGCATATCAGAGCCATCTGAGCCGCCATTCTCGTGACTGGTTATACCCCAAGAAAGGGATATAATATCTATTCCATGATTCTCTTCATCAACCCCTTGCCAAGCATCATTTCTATGATCGATAATCCACTGAAGCCCATTCATTGCTGATTCGTAAAATTCCTGTTCTAGAAGATAATTTTCAAATGGCCCGGCACCAACATCGGTACCTATCTTTACGTCAACTAGGCCTGCGTCTGGTGCCGAACCATAGAATTCAGATTGAGAACCATCTGCCTCAATTCCGGTTGCGCTCGCCATTCCTATACAGGCAGTGCCATGTCCGTTACCATCATCCGGATCAAAAGACCCATCGTCTTCTCGGCCTCCTGCCAGAATACATTGAGGATCTGAACCTATGAAACAAACAGCATCATAACCCGCTACAAATTTAGTATTCAATCCAGGATGTTCATTGTCAACTCCGGTATCTACCATAGCGATGTTAATGCCTTTTCCGGTCACTCCAAAATCCCATGCGCCAATTGGATATTCTGACGAATTTTTTGCTTTTACGGTCGGGGTTTGTACATCTCCAAAGAATACTAGGGAGCCATATCTTTCCACCATTACCACACCATCGAGTGCTGCTAATTGCCAAACCTGAGTTGCATCAATATCTCCGAGTAATAATGAGTCTACAATTGGCAATTCAAGATGGATTTCAAAGCCTAAACTTTCTAATCTATCTTTATCTAAATTTGTCACATCACGCGAATAAGATAAACCTACATTTACCGGGCCAATTGCTGTTTGCAATGAATCATGGATTCCATTTTTATCTAAATCCAATGAAGTATATTCCCACCAATTTAAGTTAGGATCCCACCAAATTGGCCCTTGAATTGGGATTTCAGTTGTCTGCCCTTTCTCAATTAATTGAAATCCTGCTGAATCTAATGGCCTATGGCTGGAATTTACACTAGGTGCTGCAATACTTCCGGCGAGTGGCGACAATAGAATTAGCACCAGCGCCGCTGCAACCGACCTGTTGTCCATTAACTCGAGGCGAACTGCCTCCCTTCATCAATACCACCATAGATTGAGCAAATTACTACAGCCTCTATGAGTAGTTAAAGTGGTGGGGGCAGAGGGATTTGAACCCCCCTCCACCGGTCTGGAGCCGGTAATAATACCGGGCTATACTATACCCCCAATCTGTGATTAGACGAGTGGCTATACTCTTATGATGCTCTCGGTTGGTTAGTTTAGAGTCAAGTCGATTATTGGAAATCAAAAATTACCCAATACCGGGCCAACTAGTAGACTGATAAGAACCCAGGACCCTAATATTGCACTTGCCAAACCCCATGCCCTAGGGCGAATACCAACACTAAGACTACCTAATGTACGAGGTATTGGTCCAGTTACGCCTATGACCGCTCTAGCAATAACCACCGTAAGTCCTGCAGCAAGAACTATTCCTAAAAGCATACAGATTGATAGAATGATTCCTAAAACTCCAGTTCTAGCGATAGAACCAACACCCTGAGCAATCAAATCCGGAGTACGTAGCCAAATCAACCAAGCAACCCAAATCCCCAAGTGAACATCATCGCTAAATGAAGATTGATTTCTCCACTCTTGATATTCTGTGGGTAGAGCAGAATGTGTTTTTTTGGCAATCCAATCAATTTCTGGAATTTTTCCTGTGGTTAACGTTCTAACACCATGATAGGTTAGCGTAATTGCAAGGCAAATTTCAATCCAAATCCAAAAAGCCCCTAAGCCAGCTGCCGACATCAGTGAAATTGGTACAGCCCAAATACAGAACCCCACCCCTGCTCCAAGTAAAGTCAACAATATCCCAGATCCTGGTAAGAGAACTTCGTTTGGCTCTTTATATTCCCTCTCTCTAGGCATAGCGAGTACAAAAAGAGGAAGTAAGGCTGTACCCCACAATAGAGAAATTGGGTCAAAAATACTGTGACCTGAACCTTTAACTGCAGATTCAACGGCATCAGCAATCTCTGAACTAGAATATGTCCCAGGCGACCATTCTGTGATAAAACCTCCAGCATCGATAATTATCACTGCGTCACTTGCACCGCTAGGGAAAGATTTGCCTACGGTAGCATCCGCGTTATCCATTAAAATCGGCCAAGAACCGTTTACCAATTGTGAATGAGAATCAATATCGACAGCCCTTACTCCGATTCCAGTAGCGATTTGGACAAAGGAAATATCTCTGTCAATCAGTGATTCTGCCATTCGAAAATCATTTGCTTGCCGATTAGCATTTGGAGACCCTGGGACATATAACCCAACGACAACAGCGTCAGAATCGGAAAGCAATTCAAATAGAGATATTGAACCATCGCCGCCATGCTCCAAGAGAGCAAATGATGGTGCTGCTCCGTCAGACCGAGGCGAGTTTTGATCTATATCAGGAAGGTGAATTGCCGGACCAATGCTTGCGATTGCAAGAACAAGTATTACCAAATAAGCGGGCAAAGGTAACATCGCTTCTCTAATTGAAACACCAAGCCAAGCAATGACTCCTAATGGAATCATTATCGCTACCCATGTACCATTTAGTAGCGCCTTTGGGTCTTCATACACTTCGAATTTTAAGACCCCAATAACATCGCAAGGTTCAGCGGGATCCTGATCTTGAAGTTTAAAGCACCCATCTATCATGTATAGACCCGGTTCCAAAGGCTTGGATGTTGACCAGGTTAATACGGTTCTATTTGCTTCACCAACTCTGAATGAATGAGGAGCCTCAAAGTAATCTAATCTCTGCTCTTCTTGTCCAAAGCCATGGACCATCGATTCGTAATTATCCATCGGTCCAACCACTTCGATTACTTGACGAGAGAAATCTGTAGGCCCCCAAGGGGAAATTGGGGTGAATTCAATTCTAGTGATTCGATTCGAGTCAGTAACTTGTTCAAGTTCGGGGTAGATTAAATCGCCTGTAAACGTAATTCCACTTCTTGCATCATACGTACCCCACCACAAAGAACCGGGTTGAACGCATTCATGTTCTACTGAAATTTGCAGCGATAATGCATCACCGGGACCTAAATCAATATCATCTAATGGAACCTCAACTTCGAAAATATGGGACTGAGTGTAAGATTCCTCCATCGTCACAACATTGGTAGATATTCCATTAATGAGAGTGAATGACCCCCACCGTAAGGTCACGAAAAATTGAGTTGTAGCTCCAGCAGGCGACCCAGGAATAACATTTGTTTGCCTACAAACCGGTGATTTTGCTTCAAGAGAAGCATAGAGTTCTACCTTTATGGTTCCATTCAATGAAAGCGCCTCTACAATCGGCGTACCTTGAACCTCAACCAAGGTTTGTGGAACACCAGCAGTCTTTGAAAAACTCGCAGAACCCCCTGGTATTCCAGTCAGAATGGGCCAATCTCTTCTTAGTTCAGGACTCTCTTCTGTTCCATGAAGAAAAATATTGTGAGAATCAGGAATATCTAGAGAAAGACCAGGACCCATCTCTTCTGAATCTTGAGCACTTACTGCACTAGCCCAAAATGTACCTAAAATAAGGAGGAAAATCGCTCCGACAAATGGCCTATTGCCCCTCATGGTTCTCACCTCCTTTTCCCTCGAGGTTGAATGGGCATTCAAACCTCGCGCTCAAATGTTAAATTTTCAGAGTGTTTCTATAAAAATGAACGAGCGCTTCCTCCTAGAGGAAGCGCGCATGGAAAAGTATAGCCATTAACGCTCCAGATAGGGTAGCAAGAAAATTTACGCTGTGTTTTCCAATTAAACCCCTATTCTCGAGGATAGCACCAAGAATGGAATCAACTTGACACCCAAGCCAGCCAATTGCAGTTACTGCAATCATCAGTGTTAGTAGAGGGATTTCAACATCCGTTATCGAAGAAAGGCTAACTGAGAGGAAGCCAATCAATGCCGCTCCGGCTAATGCGGCAAATGTTCCTGTCACCGACATACCCCCATTAGTCCCCGCAGGTACAGCTTCCAGATTGATTATACTGCGAGTTCGAGAGTCTAGGCTACCAATTTCAGAGGCTAGGGTATCAGAAGCAGCCACAGAGATGGAGGCACAAGCGGCTAGGTAAGCCCAGTCTGGTTGATCAAGGATGAAATTGAATACCGCAACAATAGAGGCGACGCCTCCGTTGGCCATTACATTCTTCCAACCTCGAGCGCCTTTGTTTTCTTCTGCAACCCTCAAAGCCGCTTTTTCTTCATACCTCCACAAGGTTGCTAAGGAACCAACTGCCAAAAAGGAAATTAGAATTGTCAACCAAGTCCAATGACCAAACAAAGAAACCGTGAGGCCAATCATAGCCGCAGCAATTAAGCCACTACGGTTCAGCATTCCACGAACCGCTGAAAGCATCATTAAGCCGAAAACAAGCCCGACTGAAATTAACTGGTCAGAGGTAGGGTCCATTGTCTACGATACTGTTCCAACAAAGGAGGATGATGAAGCATTCCCTAGATGAAACTCAATCATGGGGTAACGAACGGATACCCTTGAAAACCGCCCGGGCTATAATTAGTAACCCGGTGATTAATACGGCAACCCATGCCAATGATAGAACAATTACACCACCAGAACCAAGACCTATGATTCTCCCTAATAGGTCGACTCCAACGGAGGTTCCATTCCAAAAAGCATGGCCTAAGATTGCTAAAATCAGACAACTAAAAACGTTCGAGGGAGGCAAAATTCTGAATCCATCATTTTTCCTATATTCAGAAGCTTGTGTTGAAGTAACTAGGGCATGGCTAATCTCAGAAGTTTGCAGACCCATAGTATCAATGGTTTCTCCCGTTTTCGAATCAATTAACCCCCATACATTCTGATTTTCATTTTCTCCCATAATCTCTTCAAAAGTTGGCCTGAAATTATCATATCCAGAGTAGTCTCCATCCCCATCAACATCAATTCCAAAATTTTCAACTAAATCAACGGATTTGATACTTAATCGATTTAAGATCCATTTCATTCGTTTATTGGCTTCAGTTGTTTGAGCGAAATACCCTAATCCAAAACCGGAAATTCCAGTCCATAATCCATGCCCTGGGATTGAGCCGATACCTCTCATTAATGTGGTCAGTGTTAGAGTAAGTGCCCCGCCCATTCCACTTCCAATGATATACGTTAGATTCTCAATCAAGGCAAAGCCCAAACCCACTGTAAACCCTATTTGAAACCCTTTTCTTGCATTTCTAATAGATGGTAAAAATAAACAAATTGCGAGGAATTTGAATATTTCTTCACCAATTGGTGCACTAATTGTTGCTGTTAAAGCAAATTCAGTACTTTGAGAAAGACCACCGGGAAGTAATGATGGAAAAATAAACGAATTAACTATCAGTGCTGGAAGTGCAGAAGCCATTCCAGCAATCATCCAGGCTTCGGCATCTCTTCTTCTTGTTGGCAAACCGATTATTTTCGAAGAGGTTGCCCACCAAGCGAAAACTGGAATTGAAAATGCAGCAATTGAAAGTAGCATTACAGGTAAAAATGATACAATGAAAACGATAGAGAATATATCCTCGTCTCCAGATAATAATGACAAAATCAATGGAATTGAAAGAGCAGAACCACCCACAATAATCACGATGAAAATACCCCAAACTTGGCGAAGTGGTGGTAAATCTAGTACAGAATCGTCTGGAATTATAAAACGTTGAAACTTTGTTTTTTCTGGAGTTTTAAGGGAGCCCCCTTCCGTTAATGGGTGATGAGTTTTACCATCTGCATGTGGAATTGCTAAGCGAACATGCATCAGTTTAGGTTTATGGAGCCAAATCAGTACTGGGAGAGGGAGTAATGAACATACGGCTCCAAAAGCAGTGAGTATAGATTCATTGTAAATTAAACCCGCAATAATTACTGTAAGGCCAAACCAAATTAGAATAAATGCTAGAATTACCGTTCCTAACATTCTCCAGTAATTATTCCATGGCTTGCTTTTTGTGGCCAATCGGATGTTTGAGGGTGCTACGGATAGCGGGGCAGGATCCTCCAACAAATATCTCTTACCGCTCGCATCCACAATAATGCGTGTCATTGTATCACCTTAGTGTCGCTCAGATCGCCCATCACTCGCGACGCCCAAGGCATCCGGTGCGGTTCCTCATCACAGCGACAATGCTCGGTAGACGTTGATACATTTGAGTTTCAGCCTTCATTTCAGCTAGAACTTAGGATTGCTCCACATGCACCACAATAGAGCTCGACTCGATTATTGTCCTTTTGCATAGACCATTCGCCACAAGCAGGACAAGGGGGTAATCCCCTTTCGCTCGGAGCAACTCTAGGTCCTGAACGGCGCTTTTTTTTCCTAGGAATATACCATCCGCCCTTTGGTTTTTTCACCTTCGGCATATTATTTCTGGCACCTGACAAACAGAGGAGTCTCAAGACACTTTTGGACCGTTGATGTGAAGTGATAGTTAGACTCCGCATGAATATGGAATGCGTGGTGGTTGGCGCAGGTGTATCTGGCCTCTCGTGTGCAATTAGGTTGCTTGAAAAGGGCTATGATGTTCGAATTATGGCTAAAGAATTTTCACCGGATTTGGTATCGGATGTCGCTGCTGCTTTGTGGTACCCATTTTTAGCTCATCCAATCGAGAAAACTGATCGCTGGGGTGCTGAAACTTATTCAGAACTAATGAGATTAGGAGAAGAAGAACCTATGTCAGGAATTACAATGAGGTTTGGTAGAGAATACCTTCGCGAAGTTGTGGAACTTCCCGGTTGGAGAAATAATATCACTCACTTTCGAGTACTAGAATCTGACGAAATTCCAGAAGGCTGGATTTTTGGATGGGAATTTGAATCACCAATTATAGAAATGCATCACTACATGCCTTGGCTATTGCAACGTACACGTGAACTAGGTGGAATAATCGAAGAAAACGTAGTAGAAGATTTGGATGAAATTTCTGCAGACGTTATTGTAAATTGTAGCGGTATCGGTGCTAGGGAGCTATGTCAAGATACAGAGGTCAAACCAGTTCGTGGCCAGATTATCTACATAGATCAAGACCCAGGATTTGGTAGATTTGACCAACAACCAGAGACCTTGACCTATACAATTGCTAGGAGGGATTGTACAGTACTTGGAGGAACTGCTCAAAGTGACGACTGGAGCCTTGAATTACGTGATTCTGACCGTGAAACTATCCTAGAAAAATGCGAAGCGGTTTGGCCAGAACTCGACCGAAGCAAGATTATCGGAGAATCAGTTGGACTACGTCCATCAAGAAGTGAAGTTCGTTTGGAATCTGAGATCGTTAATGACACCTTAATCATCCATAATTATGGACACGGAGGTGCAGGCGTGACCCTTTCCTGGGGTTGTGCTGACGAGGTTGTATCACTTATCGAGGAGTCCTAATGGATGAGAACTCTGAGGTTTTTGATATAGTCAACGACAGTGACAAAGTCATTGGGTCTGCTAGTAGGAATGAGGTTCACAAAAGAGGCCTGAAACATAGGTCTGTCCATCTACTAATTTTCAACAAACAAGGGTCAGTCCTACTACAAAAAAGGTCTATAGAAAAGGATACATTTCCAGGAACTTGGGATTCTTCAGTATCCGGACATGTTGATTCAGGTGAGACCTATGATGAAGCCGTGATTAGAGAATCTTGGGAAGAATTGGGCGTTAAATTCGAAGGAGTTCCTGAGAAGATGTTCAAAGTGGATGCTTGTAAGGAAACCGACAATGAATTCTCTTGGATTTATCGGCATTTTTCAGAAGGTCCATTTTCACCTAATGTGGATGAAATTTCAGAAATTAAGTGGTTCTCAATAGAAACTTTAGATGATTCTAATCTACACGACTCTACGATCTTCTCACCCGCATTCTCATTAATTTGGAGCAAATTAATGACTAATCCATAGGACGATTCTAATACGCAGATTTAGTAGTGGTAATTACTACTGCTCCAATCTTGTAAGGATCTCCATTAGAAGACGGTCGTCTGTCTTCTAATCGGCCCTTCCAACCATCTTCGATTGTACCGATTGGAATTCGAATTGAAGCTCCTCTATCTGAGACTCCGTAGGAGAATTCGTGTATACTTTGAGTCTCATGAAGACCGGTT
>DAOJ01000038.1 GCA_002502365.1 Euryarchaeota archaeon UBA106 | reverse complement strand
TTTCCTTACAGTATCATCATGAGCGACTACTACAATCAACTCGTCACCTAGGGACTTTGCCTGTTCGACATAATGCAGGTGACCTGCGTGCAATAGGTCGAAAACTCCGACCGCCATGACCCGAACCATCCATATCTCCTCTCAGTCAAATATCCTCAATGCTTCGGTCAATCTTCAATCCCTAGAGCCTTTAGTAAATCATCACCAGTAATCATGGGTATGTTGTGTAATTCAGCGTACTCTCTGGCAGCCCCAACACTCAGGGCTTTATCTCCATCTGGTTGTAACATTTCAGCTCCAATTGTGGCTGGAACGTGTCCAGAGAGTCTCGCTATTGCAACAGCTAGTTCAGTATGGCCTTGTCTAGTTTTCAGCCCACCAGGAGATTCTCTACAAACAGGAATATGTCCTGGAGTCCTAAACTCAGAACCGAGCGCCTCCTGAGCAGTTTCCTCAGTTGCATTTGCCTGCATCATCTCTCCAGCTAATTCACCAAACCTTCGCGTAGTTAGCGCACGGTCCCTATCGGTAATTCCGGTGTAGGTTTCTCTATGATTCAAAGAGAGGGTGAAGGCAGAGCGGGAATCATATTGTAAGTCGTCAGTGATCAATTTACCAAGAACCGGGTTTTCCGCTACAAGTGCGGGATGGGTATGAATGTCCTGTAACCAAGGAAGACCGAATAGACTACCTATTTCATCCCCGACTGCCAAGAATAGAAGCCCCCCACAGTCCTGCCGTAATCTTCGCATAACCGCAGGACTGGCCGCCGTTGCAGGCCATAGAAGATCGGTTTCGCATTCTCTGAAATCAGAGTCGAAAACCATCACCGGTTGGCCTTGCGAGAAGGCTTGAATAGCACTTTCAACATTCGACTGCATGTTTGTTCCGAATGGGTGTTGATACCCGTTATTTTTGGTTCTTTGTTCTCACCGTAGGGTTATCATCACCAAGTCTTCAGGCGATTCATGGGTGGGTATCGAGCCCCGCTAAGGGTCGACCTTGCTGGAGGTTGGACCGACCTAGCACCGTACACTCATGACCATGGAGGTGAAGTGGTAAACTTCACAATTGATAAGTGGGTTACAGCAACTCCTGATGTTGATGGAGATATCGATTTCCAATTTGATGTCCCAGCAGGATCTGGACTGGGAACTAGTGGGGCTCTGAATGTTGCAAAGATTGCGGCTCTGGGAGTTGATGATGTAAGTGACCTTGGTGCAATTGCAGAATTAGCCTTCGAAGCAGAAACTAATGCAGGTAATCGTTGTGGCCGTCAAGACCAATGGGCGTCTGCACACGGCGGATTTAATCGATTTTTGTTCATAGCAGATGATGTTGAACATTTACCATTTGAACCAGCCCCATCAGCTAAAAAATGGTTGAAAAAACACCTAATTATTGCCCATAGCGGAATTCGACATAAATCAGGAGATATCCAAGAATTAGTTTGGTCTAGATACGACTTGGGAGTGCAGGAAGTTTTCGATGGATTGCATTTGATTCGAGATGCGGCCAAAAAAATGGCGGATGGGCTACAAAGAGACCAACGTCATCTTGTGGTCGAAGCCATGAATCAGGTTACCACAGGGGTAGATTTGTTAGATCCATCAATCAACCATCCTTTCCGTTCAATTATTGAACCAATGATTTCTAAAAACATGGTTTTTTCTTGGAAAGCCTTAGGAGCAGGTGGTGGAGGTTGTGTTGCCCTTTTGTGTAACCCTAGCAAAGTCAGTTTAGTCAACTCAACTTTATCGAAGGAAGGGTGGCAAGTGATAGATTGGAACTATGAAAATCAAGGTTTGGTTATTGCTTAATTTTAACCTCGATGGGCGAAGGCTCAAACGCTAGTTTGCTCCGGCAAACTCATGCGTTCCTCAACTCGAGGTCTTTCTGTAGCAATGGTATTGCTATTTTCATTGAGTATACTTTCTGTTTTCGCTGGGGCTCAAACTGTTGCCAACAATCATCCAACTAAGGAACAACCCTACATGTATTTCTGGGGCGAAGAGGATTTATTTGATTGCTGGAATAATTTTGATTCCAATGCATCTGCGGGCTCTTCTAGTACGGGTTATGGTGAAATCGATTTCCCAGAGGGACAGGATGTAAGTGTCGACTTCTCATGTAGTATGCAAATGGGTTTTTCTGATGACTTCCTGCTAGAAATTAACGAAACCATCTCAGTTCGAATGAAATTTGCAATCGAATCTGGTAATTGTGGGGGGGATTGTACAGACCTTACTCTAACAATGACAAGGGGTCAAGAGGAAATTTCTCAATTTGTTCAATCTGCAAACTCGGTGAATAATGGAAATGATTTCACAACTACATGGGATATTTTCGTAAATGATTCACTCAGAACTTGGGATAAGGATACTCAAATTACCATAAGAGTGCAATATGAAACTCCTGCAGAAAGTGGACCCCAATGCGCCGTTCCAGGCCCATTTCCAGTTCCTGGAACCGATTGCTCAGGTAGTTTCAGGATGTACTACTCCGATGAGGGCGGGACCCCCGGTGATGTATATGCAGAATTCCCGATTTATGTGTCATTGACAGATGCTAGTAACAATATTGGAAAGACCTCCGTAGGGCCCATTGCCTTCTTCATACCATTCCTTGCAATAACTGCCTTGCTCGGAATCGTTGGTATAAGGGAAGGTTGGAAATCTGAATCAGATGAACCGTTCTATACTAATGCCTTCGATCCTGATAAATACGTAGGAATTCCATCAGCAATTGTGTCGGGGACTAAAAATTCGTTCTCGGAATGGAGGGGTGGCGGACCGTTAACGCTTAACAAAACCCGAAGAGTAATTACTCTCTGTATTCTTTACTTCGCCCAAGGTCTACCCGGTGGATTTGCGGGAGTTACTTTTGCAGCCTATCTAGTAAAGAATGGTACTCCAATTCAAGACATTGCTATATTGTATGCAACTGTTGCCCTTCCTTGGACTTTCAAATGGATTTGGGGACCGGTGGTAGATTCTGTATTCATTGAAAGATTTGGTCCTCGTCGTCAATGGGTCTTATTTGCCCAAACCGGTATGGCACTCACTTTAGGTGGATTATTGTTGATTCCAGATCTAAATGGAGAAATTAAATTAGTAACTAGAGTATTATTCATCCACAATATATTCTCATCATTACAAGATGTGGCTACCGATGCGCTAGCAGTCGAGATTTTGCAACCTGATGAAGTTGCCAAAGTCAATGGCTTCATGTTCGCTGCAAAGAGATTTGGAATTATTGTCGGCGGTGCCGTTCTTGGCGTTCTAATCGATGTTATACAAATTGAAGGGGTAATTTTGGCACAATTGGTTCTACTGTTACTTGTTGCATGGTTCCCACTTACAATGATTGAAAAGCCCGGGGTGCAATTATTCCCATGGTCAAAGCCGCAATATCTCGAAGCCGAAATCATTGATGTTGATGACGATTCATCCGAAGAAGAAGATACGGAATCACCTTGGAAAGAAGAAGATACATTCAGAATAGCAAGAACTGTTGGTTACGCAGTATCAGAAACCCGAATATCTATTCCTGCCATGTTTGCAATTATTGGCTTAACAATTTGGTTTGCAGGTTTTGCAGTCGATGTATTTACTATTGATTGGAGCTTTGGAAAGGACCTAAGATCTCTCACTAATCCAATTTCATATACTCTGTTAATTATAGGAATAATTACGCTTCTGGTATCTATTTCTATGCGACAAATAGAGAATTCGAAAGAACTACCGTTAGTTCCAAATCCATTCTCTGTTCTTCCCAGCAGCACTAGAAATACCGTTGCAAGGACTTCTTTCTATCTTGTCAAAGCCTTTTCTGTCAGATCCGCTTTCCTGCTAATTTTCCTTTGTTTATTATCTGAATTGTATTACTTTGTGGGTCCGATAGTGCTTGATATCTTCATCAATGAAGCAGGCTGGTCTCAGGCAAAATACAACGGTGTCATGGGTGGTATTGTTGTATTCGGTGCGATCGCTGGGCAGATTTTCGGTGGCCTTCTAGGTGATAAATTTGGAACCAGAAGAGTTGCAATGGTAGGTTTCTTGATTCTATCATTAGCGAATGCAACTCTTGCTCTATTGGAACCACTATGGGGTAATACAACAATCATGACAATTTTCCTAATTATGCAGGCCTTCGTTGCGGGAATTGCTTGGATTTGTATTATTTCTTTGTCTATGAAACTAACTTGGAGCAAGGTTGGAGGTACACAATTTACTGCCTACATGTCATTGTTTAATCTATCAGGAGTAACCGCTTACCTTCTAACTGAGAGAATGATAGAAATCTTCGATTACTCTTCGGCAATTTACATTGGTGCTGCCCTCACTATGATATCTTCTATCATGTTGATTTTCATCGATGAAAATGAAACAGAACGAGTATTGGAAGGCCGTTTAGGTGATGACGACGAAGACGAAGATGAATGGTGGACAGAAGAAGGTGAATCCATGGAGGGTGCTGAGCTTGGCGAGCATGCAACAGTGGCTTGATTCATGTGAAACGGATTTCCTGATTTTCTCACAAACAGTGTGCTATTACTGCACACGAGCGAAAAATTTTCTCGATGCAAAAGGCCTAACTTTCACAGAGGTAAATTTCGATCATGAAGGAGACCTTAGATGGGAAGTAGTCGATGCAACAGGTCATCGTACCGTTCCAGTCTGCTTTGATGTCAGAGGAGAACAACCAATCTTCATTGGTGGCTCGGATCATTTGATGGATTACCTTGCCTGATTCGTCTAGACTGAATCAGCCATTCTTTGGATTGCGGTTTGCAGTTCTTCTTTCTGATTCAAATTAACCATGTGACCTTTCTCGTGTTCAAGCCTAGTAACTGGCCAATCAACTGATTCAAAAATTTCAATATGTTCTCTACCAACTTCTATCGGCACTAGATGATCTCTTTTTCCATGCATCCAAACAACTTCTCGTGGCTTCAGGAAGGGAAGTGATTCAATCAGGGAATCTGGCCTAACAGTTTTTGTTCCAATTAGAACAAGACCAATGATTCGCTCATGTAAATCTGTTTCCAATAGTGCAGAGGCAATTGCTCCACCCTGAGAAAAACCTCCGATAATCACAGGTCCATTTGGAATCTCGCGAATCACCCTCTGCATTGAATCTTCGACCTGTTTCTGAGATTCTTTATTCAACGGTAAAGTTGGGTCTTCCGCTCGTAACCACCAAGCATACCCACCTCTAGTGGGGTGTTCGATTTCTGCTTGAGGACATAGAACATCCCAACCAATAGGTGCCAAACTCTTGGCCAAGGGTTGCATTTTCTCTGAAGTTCCAGTCATACCATGTAGCATAACAAGAGTTCCTGAGGTCATTTCGACACCTCAGAGTGTCCATGAAAAGGTAATGGCTCCGGCAATAATCAGTCGAAGGTCTGAATCGCCTGTAAATGTCAAAGTCAGTGTATATTCTTCACTCGGGTAGGGAATAGTTCCCAGTGTACCATATTCTTCTGCCCCCGGTCCCCAAGTTCGTTGTAGAGCCGACACCGATGTGTGATCACGAAGTGTTAGACTAATACTTGATCCTCCACTTCCACAGGCTGCATCTAGGTAGTAGACCATTTCATCCCACTCTCCATCGCTAGGATGGTCACTTACGAGGAACGTATCTCGTATCTCAAAATCTGTACCAGCATTTTCCCAAGTTTCGGAATACAAGTCACCACCTCGAATGAAAAATACCTCGCCATTGTGACCATTTCCATCCTCTGTATGACCATTAGTTGCGAGCATCATTCGTAATTGCTCTATGCCATCTGAGTCGGTCCATATGAAGGAAGAGAAGAAACCAATATCTGTGTTGAAGGTATAGTCGAGTCTAGCACCATCAGAAGCTTGTGCGGTCATAGTTGCATGGTTACTGCCCACGTCTAGGGCTGTAGTCGTCCAATCATTGCTGAAGAGTGAAAATGACCAGGAGTCTCCTTCTGAAATTGGGAAGGTCAAAACAGGCTGAGGCATTCCATTTTCGTATGCGCTTAGATTGTCGTGTGTTATTCTGCCGAGAAATGGGTTATGGTTGAGAACAGCGTGCCTTCTTGCCTCTCCAATTGATGAGATAGCCAACATGTAGGCGGTTCCATCTTCTTCGCTATCCGAGGCAACTACCAGTCGGGCAGTATCGTCGGTGTATTCTGGTGTAGAGAATGTGTATAGCCACCAATCTCCAATGTGCCAAGTTGGCACTTCAATTGTGTGATCTGATTCTCCACTTCCACCCGAACCAGTTAGTCCTGCGCAGCCGGCAACACTGGCCATAAGCAACAACATGGTCAGGCCAATGGCACCGCTCCGCATGGCTGACCCTAAGGACAGACTCTCAAGAGTCTGACGCTTAGAATCTCAGAGTAGTCCAGTCTCAGAAAGTTTACCAGTACCTGCAAGTACAACTGCAACAATTGACATCAATTTGATCAGGATGTTAAGTGAAGGTCCTGATGTATCCTTGAATGGGTCACCAATGGTATCCCCAATAACTGCTGCATCATGAGCATCATCTCCTTTCTTTGCTCCTGGTATGTGGTCTTGCTCGATAGCCTTCTTTGCATTATCCCATGCGCCACCAGCATTTGCCATGAAGAGTGCTAGAAGGACACCAGTGACTAATGAGCCCGCTAGCATTCCACCAAGGGCTGCAGTGCCTAGTAGGAATCCGATAATTACTGGTGCAAGTACTGCAACAACTCCTGGTCCAACCATTTCTCTAAGGGCAGCCTTGGTTGAAATATCAACACAAGTCTGGGAATCTGGCTTGACGCCTTCCTTTCCTTCTAGTAATCCTGGAATTTCCTTAAATTGTCTGCGAATTTCCACGACCATGTCTCCAGCGGCCTTTCCAACAGATGTCATGGTCATTGCAGCCACAACAAACGGAAGGCCTCCACCAATTAGTAATCCGATTACAACCATTGGTTCTGTCAAATCTAGATTTACTCCTCCAACAGATGTTGTGTAGGCAGCGAATAGAGCGAGTGCAGTTAATGCTGCCGAGCCTATAGCGAATCCCTTTCCAACGGCTGCTGTTGTGTTTCCTATTGAATCAAGTTCGTCAGTGATAGCACGTACATCTTCACCAAGGCCACTCATTTCCGCAATACCGCCTGCATTGTCTGCAACGGGTCCGTATGCATCAACAGTCATTGTAACACCAACAGTTGCCAGCATACCCATGGCTGCCATTGCTATGCAATACAAACCGTAGGTTTCACCGCCAAATTCGTTAGCTCCAAGAATTCCAATTGCAATAAGGAGAACCGGGATGAATGTTGACATCATTCCTACACTCAGACCAGCAATAGCATTCGTTGCGGGTCCAGTCTTTGACATCTCACCAATATGTGGGATAGCCTTAGTCTTGATACCGAATACAGGTTCGATACCAGTATAGTATTCAGTTACTAATCCAATCAGAATACCTACAACACTACCAAGAACTACGGAATGCATGATTCCATATTCAACGTCAATAAATCCTTGGTCGATTGATAGATATCCACCGGCCCAGAATAGCGCGGCAGCGATGAAAGTAGTGTTTCTTAGAGCTGCTGCAGGGTCATTTCCATTCTTTAGGAAAGTCATTGAGAATACTCCAATTATGGAAGAAACATACCCTATGAACCCTAGTAGAATAGGCATTAGTACGTAATCAACGTCCATTGCAGTTCCTGTAATTGCATCTGGTTCGCTTGCAATAATCATTGCAGCGATTATTGAGCCTACAAAGGATTCGAAAATATCTGCTCCCATTCCAGCTACATCTCCTACGTTATCACCTACATTGTCAGCAATAACACCAGGGTTACGAGGATCATCTTCAGGGATACCAGCTTCGACCTTTCCAACTAAATCCGCTCCAACATCAGCGGCTTTGGTGTAAATTCCTCCACCAACACGTGCGAACAGAGCAATCGATGATGCTCCCATGCCGAATCCAGCTGCCGCTGACAGAGGACTGCCATCTTCTGCACCTAGCCAAAAGGCGATTAGAGAAATTCCTAGGAGGCCTAGTCCGCCAACGGAGAGGCCCATAACTGCTCCACCATTGTAGGACACAGCAAGAGCGCCCGACTGACCATCGTTCTTTGCAGCCATCGCAGTTCGTCCGTTCGCAGAAGTTGCGGAACGCATTCCTGAGAATCCAGCTAAAACGGATGCGATTGCGCCCGCAAAGAAAGCTATAGCGGTATCAACGTCATTGAGCCACGCTAATACAGCTCCTACAACTATCACGAATACAAATAAAATCCGGTATTCAGCGAATAAGAATGCCATAGCTCCATTTTGTATTTCGTCAGTTATTTCAGCAACAACTTCATTGTCAATTTTTACTTTGTTTACTTGGTTATATAGATACATAGCGATAAGGAGGCCAAAGGCTCCTGCGCCTGTTGCAATCAATGGTATATTCTCTAACATAACTTACACCTGTAGTCGGCCCGACCTACGGTCTCTATTTAATCCGAATCCACATTAATCGCCCCTACGGGGCGGAGATTACGCTTGATAGCGGCCTACGATACTAGCGAATGAAGACAATATACTAGCTCCATCATGCTCGCCTTTGAAAGATGCTAATTCTTCATCTGTTATGTGGCCCCACTCATGAGCTCGCTCAATTCTTGCTCTTGCCGCTTCAGGATGAAATTGTAATCCCCAGGCTGGCAACTTTTCTCCATCATCAGAAAAAACCCGGACAGCAGTAACACCATTGTGGGACGTAGAACAGAGGAGTCTACATGAATCAGGCAAGGTCATTACGTGATCCTGATGGGTAAACAATCCTGCGACAGTATTTCCTTTCGATATATGTGAAGTTAGTAATTCGTCATCAGCTCCCTCTGAGGTTAAATCCAAATCCCAAATCCCGCTTGAGAGTGAATCAGCACGTTCTATTTTCCCACCTAGGGCATGACAGAGTAATTGATGTCCAAAACAAATACCTAGGGTTGGAATACCTGATTTTGCAGAAGCCCGAACCAACGAAGCGGATGGTGCCATCCAATCCTCCCACATGCTGACATTCTTCTTGGAACCACTACAAACAACCGCATCAATCCCTACTGTATCAAGCCATGCTGACATCTTCTGATCATCTTCGATCATAGGCATCACGATACGTCGGAAGGTAACACTTCTACCCTCTAAATCTACATTGGTTGATTGCCAAAAGGGAAAATCATCATCCCAATGGGGAACGTCTTCCTCCGAAAGTACTACTTCTCCTGCTTCGGCTTTTTTGCCAGCCTCAAAGGATTGCATCTGAGGGGTTACAAGTAGCAACTCTACATCTCCGGCTGCTGCAAATGGTCTCACAACTTCCTGATTTCCTCCGTGTCCGAATTCTGCTCTTTCGACCAACAGGTCGACCATCAGAACCCTGACCGTGTCTGCCACATCGATGGTCAGCCCACCAATGGTTCAAAGCATCTCGCCTACTAGCCGCTATGAGGGAATCACGTGGCTGAAGTCGATAAGCAACTCATTCTACAGTCCGTAGGGCCAGTTCAAGCGATTTTGGATGCACACGATGGTGTTGTCAATGTGGTAGATACAACTGATGGAATAATCATGATATCACTAGAAGGTGGCTGCACTGGCTGCAGTTCAACTCCTATGACTGCGATGCAAATTTATTATTCATTGATGAAACTCGACGAAGTAAATGATGTAATCTTCGTCAATGGTGAACTTCCCGCTTACATGCGGGCATTTATCGACGACAAATTAGGTGTTGAAAGAACCGAAGAATAGAATCAGTCCTCTTCCTTTTCTTGTTTCCTCATTCTCATTATTTCGTGAGGATTTATTTCACCTTGAACATCTTGTCCTTTGATATTTAGAGAGCCAGCAGCAGCTACGATTAGGGCGGTCAAAGCAAACGGCAATGCAACATTACG
>DAOJ01000021.1 GCA_002502365.1 Euryarchaeota archaeon UBA106 | reverse complement strand
TGATCAAAGTAATTTAGAAGTGAAAAATCCTTTTCCAACCGTAAATGATTTTATTGATTCAGAGGGATTAAATGGAGACTCAGGTGTTAAGATTATTGTAGATGATCGAGAGTTAAACAGTGCCGTAGTAGCTCGATTGAACTCCCTAGGAGTTCAAGCAAAAATAGAACGCCTGAGTACTGGAGATTTCCGTATTGGAGAGAGATTATTGATTGAAAGAAAAACAGTCAGAGATTTTGTGGATTCACTAATTGACGGACGGCTATTGGAACAAGCGAGTAGATTGGTTGTGGCTTCTCCAAGAAGTATAATCCTGCTTGAAGGAGAGGGATTATTGCAAACCTCACGGGTACATCCTAATGCATTAATGGGAGCATTGGCAACCTTAGTTGTTGACTTTGGAATACCAATTGTATCGACTAATGATGGTGCTGAGACTGCCCGTTTTATAGCAATAGCATCCAAACGTGAATCTTCTATGTTTGACCATATCAAATCAGAAATTGAACAAAATTTCGAAACCTATTCACCCAATTATTGGAATGACCCGGTAATACAAGCCGCATCTGGAGCAAAGGAGTTGAGGAAGTCAATAAATAATGACAGATTTTCTGCTGAATCTATTCTTGTCGCCATCCCTAGTGTCGATAAGAATCTAGCTAGTGAGTTGTTAACTAAATATGGTACAATAGCAGCACTGGTTTGGGCAGAAGAGAACGATCTTAGACAAATTGATGGAATTACAGAAACTCAAGTTAGAGAGATTTGGCGTACTTTTCGAAAGGGTGAGAAATAACCCCAAAAATTCAGTCGCCAATAACTGCTATTCTAGTCCTTAGCATGGCTAATCTCTTGTTGTGACATCCAAGTGCAAAGGAAAGCATCTCTGATAGATGAATTACTGGAATATTCGTTGAAAGTCCAGTATTGCGACCAGCCTTTCCTTGGTAAATATCGAGCACTGCCTGAGATAGGTTGCAAGCGCTTACAATCATATCTGCACCCTCCGCTTTGGCTTCCGAAAGAGCCTCAGCAGCCTGTTTCATTACAGTCGGTTCTTCTGAAAATAGGCCGGGGACACCAACGCTCTGAGTCCTTGCTTCCCAATTTACCGGAGTTCCTCCCAAAGCCGAAATCACTTTCTCGAGGTAAATAGGATCGTAGACATCATCACCACCACAAGCACCTTCCTGCTGTATATTTGGACCGTAATATCCGGCAACAGCAAAATCAAACGGATTCTTTACCTTCTCCTCTAATTTATCTAGACCTATTTCATCAACGATTGCATGCAGTAAATGATGTATCTCTACGTCACCAGTCATTGTTAATCCACAGGTATTCTCAAGAGTGTCATTGACTTCCTGCATCAGGATTTGGTCTGATTTTAATGCATCCAAATCTTCTTGCAAGTTACCAGCTGTTGCTGCGCAGGGTGTTAGTATGTTCAGTCCCTGAGCTTCTGCCATAGCAAAGGTTCGAGCATTTAGTGTAAGTTGCAGCCTTCGGTTGGCCTGCCGGACGATTCCAGCCCCACAACTGGTAGCTCCTGGTAGTTGGATTAATTGGATGCCCATTGCTCTAGCAAAGGATTCCATTGTTACAGCCACCTCAGGTGCACTACTGTGTGAGACATTTCCAGGATGGTATGCATATTTCACAGCCATATTTTCACCTCAGAACCTACCGTCTAATTCATTGAATATTGCCACAACTTCATGGTGATTATCTACAGAGGAGTTGAATTGGCGAGGCATCTTTCCTACTCCAGCGGGTGGTGCTATGAAAGCCAGCATATCCGCTATCATATCTCCACCAGTTCTGGTAAAGCCACTCATCATTCTAGCTGTCACACCAGAAGTCAGATTGCCCAATAGGCCAATTGGCCCCAAAACCTGTCGATAAAGCACGGTATCGTTGACCTTCCCACTTGACTTAAGAGTCCAAGCGTACCACCAAACGTGCTTACCATGACGTCCTGTGAATGCGTCCTGCTCCAATACATGCGTTTTCGCATCCAACAAGGCTTCAGATACAACTAATCCGGAGCCATTCTGTCTTCGTATACTGGCTAGGTCTGTTTCTGCCTTGATGCCATTCGAACTACCCAATATTTCATCAAGTCCTTTTACGGAAGATGCAGAAGATCTAGGGTCATTTCTCCTCGCCCAAACCGATGCTAAAACCGCTGGCCCAAGATAACCATTTGCGTGAGGAACTGCATCGGAAGATGCCTGCAATAAAGCTGGACTTGCGAAGTCA
Source organism: Euryarchaeota archaeon UBA106 (assembly GCA_002502365.1). GTDB lineage: Archaea > Thermoplasmatota > Poseidoniia > Poseidoniales > Thalassarchaeaceae > MGIIb-O1. Next base: position 8,573 of record DAOJ01000021.1, on the reverse strand, counting down.
GTAATTGAGTGTAGAGCGGTTGCCATGTTAGGCTCCATCAAACCAATGTTGCCTTGCATGGTAGCGGACCCTTCTCGGGTTGCGGCAACCATCCAAGGTTGGGTGGATTCTCGTCGACGCTCCATTGACCAGTGATCGACCACTAAATCCCGAATGACTTCGAATCCGGGTAATGGGTCGACACGTAGTCTGAGACTACCATCGCGAGTTGGTGCTACTGCATCTAGCCTTACAAGTCCGGGTAGAACTAACCGTCCATTCACACAAATCGCTGTTGTAGAGTCATCAGAGGCACCGTCACGGAAAGAAAGGCTACCATCATGAGTGTTCTTTATTGTTCGAAGTGCTTCCAATAAACTGAGGTGGCCAGGCATCGCACATACCCACGTATCAGAGCCGGTTGTTGCGGCCTCTGGGTCATATCTGAAGATGCTAATTTCCGCCTGAATTGATTCCGCGGAAATATCAGGAACAGTAAATCCATCTTCACCATCAGCACCCTCATCGCCACCTGCGACGTATTCTTTGATTGATTCCACCATGTCTTCGTGGTACACACCAGTGCCGTCGACAGCTGCCATTGCGGCTAGAGCATCAAGGGCCCATTCGGCTGCCATTGAATCGTAATCAACATCGCAATCAACTCGGTCTACAAGACGAGTTGCGCCTAATTTCTCTAATTGTTCATCCCAATCTTTTCCAGATTCACAGAATAATTCGTAACTTGTATCACCAAGTGCCAAAACAGAGTAATGAACTCCATTAAGGGAACCGGGCGAAGCCTGTTTTGCAACCTGCCAAAGGTCTTCAGCATTGTCTGGCATCTCCCCTTCACCCCAAGTTGAGCAGACAATTAGAACTCGCTTCATTGAAGATAAAGAAGCAAAATCAAAGCCGTCCATATCGTAAACAGTACCTACTAGACCGTAATCAGAAGCCTGTTTAGAAAACTTAGCAGCTAACGCTTCTGAATTTCCTGATTGTGAACCATATAGAATTGCTAGGCTTCTATCACCAGCACTAAGCAACTCCTCCAAGTCATCTCCTGCAACTTCTATTTCTTGTTCGACAGCCGGCTCTGGAACTACCTCTTGGATAACTTCAGCTGCTTCTTCCGGCTCTGCAGATTCTGCCTCACCGCCTTCTACAACAATAATGACATCCACTGGACAACCATCAGCAGCATCGAGGAGATCGTCCTCAAATTGAGAGAGTATTTCCCCTTTCAGAGCAGATTTACCCTCGTTCCTATCATAGCCGCCATCGAGTCTGACATCAGCCTTGATGTAACAAGTATCATCGGTCACATGGAATACTTCGGGAAGAGTTTCTTCACAAGCATCGCAAGTAATACAGCCTTCTTCGATGTAAACACTGACGATAGCCATCTTCCTAACTCCGCCCCGTTTTCTGACCATGCCAGCGGAAAGCGATTCTTGAACTTGATGTAAACTGGGGTTACGACCTACGGTCGTATAAGACCCTACATGTCGAAGCCATCAAAGTCAGCAGGATCACCCGCTGGGCCGCCTTTGCTGGATATAACATCGTCAATTCTGAGAATCATTACAGCAGTTTCAGATGCACTTTGTACCGCCTGTTCAACTACACGACTTGGTTCGAATACCTTGCTTTCTGCCATGTCAACAACTCCACCATCATAGACGTTTACTCCATGAGAAGAAAGCCCTTCTGAATGTGCTTTTCTCAGATCAATGATTGTATTCACTGGATCAAGTCCAGCGTTCTCTGCTAACGTCCTTGGAATCACTTCAAGAGCTCCTGCAAAAGCCTCTATGGCCATTTGCTCTCGACCTCCAATACCCTCAGCATATGAACGGAGATCTCGACTAATTGCTGCCAAAACAGACCCTCCTCCGGTCAAAACAGCGCCATCTTCGTGAGCTACTGCTACAACTCCAACTGCATCGTCAAAGGCTCTTCGAATCTCATCAACAACATGTTCAGTTCCACCTCTGAGCAAAACACTTACACTCTTTGCTTGAGGACATCCAGTGATGAAAACCATATCTGAATCTCCAATTTTCTTCTCCTCAACTTTGGCAGCATTTCCTAGGTCATCTTCAGTTAGGTCGTCAATATTGGTAATGATATTGCCACCTGTAGCCTTTGATAGAGCTTCCATGTCGCTTTTCTTTGCCCGACGAATTGCAAATAGCCCAGCTTTTGCCATGTAGTGCTGAGCCAAATCATCGATACCTTTCTGGCAAATCACCACATTGGCACCAGTTGCCTTTATGCTATCCACTAGACCTTTGAGGAAAGATTCCTCCTCATCTAGAAATTGGGCTAACATGTTCGGGTCAGTAATCTGAATCTTTGCATCGACTTCTGTTTTCTTTACCTCAATAGCGGAATTAATCAATGCGACCTTTGCATCTGAAACAGAGCGTGGCATACCAGAATGAACTCGCTCTTTGTCCAAGATTATACCATCAACCAAGGTACTATCTTTGATTGAGCCACCTTGCTTTTTCTCTATCTTAATGTCGTCGAGATCTACCACAACACCATCATCGGTATCCTGAGCAACTGCCAATACAGCCCTAACTGAAATATCTGCTAGGAATTCCTTTACTGCCCCAGCACTTTTTCCAGTTAGGGCGGTTTTTGCTACCTCATGCAATTTTTCCTCGTCAACATTAATTGCATGAGAATCAATCAAGTCAGCGGCCTTATCTGAGGCTAACCTGAAACCTTCACAAATCACAGTTGGATGAACATTCTGTTCAACTAAATCTTCACTTCGCTTTAGTAATTCTCCCGCGATTACTACTGCACTCGTAGTGCCATCAAAACAATGTTGCTCCTGGGTTTTGGCGATTTCAATAATCATCTTGGCAGCAGGGTGTTCAATGTCCATTTCCTTCAGGATTGTTGCGCCATCATTCGTGATTACTACATCGCCCATAGAATCGACCAGCATCTTATCCATTCCCTTTGGTCCAAGAGTGCTTCTGACAGAATCAGATACTGCTTTTGCAGCGGCAATGTTGTTACTTTGAGCCGTCTTTCCACTGGTTCTCGTAGTACCTTCTTTGAGAATAAAAATCGGTTGTTGACTGTTGTACATCGGAAATCACACTCCAGAATTCAGTAATCCGGCGAACCAAGTGGGGGTCATAAGGCCTCGCACACAGAGGAACGAGTTTGGGGGGTAGATTGGTAAGGAAAAATGGAAGATTATTCTTCTTTGTTCTGTTCTAACCATTTAGCCCCATAATATGCCCACTGCTCCATAGTCCATCCTTCTGGGAGTCCCTCTTCTGGAACGGGTGGGACATCTGGTGAAACATCAGAGTCTAGCATACTTTCATCGTCGATTGAATCATTCGAACTATCCTCGGATGAATTGTCAACATCTGAAGTTGATACATCTTCTTCAGGAAGAGGGGGTGGGGGCATTTCAGCTGCGGGGTTTTCAAAAATATCTGCAGACCCACCATACATGGAATTCGCCACCTCATCCGCAGCCGGCAGATCAGGAGCAGGGGGGACTGAACCGTCGCCACCAAAGTCACCGAAACTAGGAGAAAAATCATCGATACTGGAGTATACTTCTAGGGGAGCTCTTGCCTCCTTTACAACTCTTAAGGTGATTACAAGAACCACACCCATTGCAACTATTCCCGCGATGATAAAGACAATGTTTGCTGCCACTTCTGCCATGAACCCTACATCTGGACCTTCTTCCACTTGGATTGTTTTGACCAGTTCAATTGGAGAAGATATGGAAACTTTGTCAATGTCAGAATCAATTGTCAGAATTACATTAAAATTCATTGTATTATTTGCTAAATTATCAAGATTCTCTTGGTCAATATCCAATGTAACTGTGACTTCCTTGGTTGCATTAGGAGGAAGGACAAAATCTCTATCTTCACTGTCTACACGAACATCTACAACGTTGAAGAAAAGTTCAGGTTCAGTATTCCTATCTATATCAGCCCGCATTAATTGTTCTGAAGTGGGGTGAAGATTAGTTACAGTAAATACAAGTTTTACTTCTCCACGTTCATCGATTGTGATTTTTTGTCCTCCTATCGGAGGAGTAAGGCTTAGCCAACCAACCTTTCCAACATTGAAATCTGCCTCACCTTGGGAAGTTACAGACTGACCTATGGTTGCCGCCTGCTGGCTGATAGCAATTAGTGTCACGGTTCTGTCACCATCAGCTCCTTGATTGAAGGAGTATGTCACAGTCAAATTATGTGAAGAACCGGGTTCTATCCAAGGTGTTTTTCCATTGCTTAAATCCTTAGCGAAAACGGTAATATCAGAATGGCTCTGTTCAAATGAAATTTCAAACCTATCGGGCATGTTTCCATTGTTCCAAACCTCCCATCTCATTGTCCTAGGGTCGTCTCCTGCTCGATATACTTCCTCGGTTAAATCTAGATCGGGCACCTCGATAACATAGGTCTCATGAACTGTCAGTAGTAGTGGGAGGCTCTTCTGATAATCTGGATTAATTTGACTTGTAGCAGTGATCCAAATTTGATACGTTTCATTTTCAATACCGTAATTCATTGGGAACTTCAAGAAAACACTTGTATCGCCTCCGAATGGGTCGATTCCAAGTGTTTGTTCAGCATTCATTTCCAAACCTAAACGCCAATCTGCTGATACAGAGAGGTCAAACGCTTCCTCATAATTTCCATCATTGATTAACTGAATCTCAATTAATCTTAATGTTCCATCTGCAGGGGCTTTGAGATGAGTTATCTCTGGTAATAATTTCAAGTCATGAGCGACCGGTATTTCGACATAAACAGTCCATTCTGTTTGGAAATTTGCTGGGGCCCTACCACTTGCAATTAGCGTAATCGCATAAGTCCCTGGTTCGATTTCATCAGGGGATGTTATCCTGGCGATTAATTCGACTTCTTCATTAAGAGTCATCTCTAGACTTGTAACTTCTGCGCCTGTATCATTTACCCAAACTAAATTCGATGCACTCCATCTATTATCCGCATAAGAACCACCTAAGTTCCAAGTGGCTATCTGATTACCTGTATTTTTTAGCGTCATTACTACGTCCCCTGTTTCTCCAGGGAGAAGAGTAAGTGCTGGATTTTCCAGGGTTTTCTGAGTCAAGTATGATGAATAAGAGGCAGTAACATCGACGGGAAGTGTCAGACTCCATTTGGTAGTATTTAGAAGGCCGTCTCCTAAGTGTACTAGCCAATCTACTTCTTGTACAGTCACTCCGTCGGGTATTGATAAATTAACCCATAAATCCATTGTTTGAAGTGGTTTAATCACTTTTGTAACTACGTTGTTATCGTGGTCCGAAGGATTGTTTGAATCAATTCTTAGAGGGAAATCCCACATCCATGAACGGTTCGAAACTTCTGTATATGTTCTCAAAGTTATGTCAATGTAGCCATTGTTCTTTACTTTACATTCGAGGGATGGAGGACGAGGGTCTGCTGGGATAACGATGTAAGCATTTGGAAGTGGATCATCACATTCGACATCGAGTGTGTATTCTGGCACTCGTTCAATACCGAACATAATGAATCCATCCAAGTGAATTCCTTGTGTAGCAAAGGATGAATCGGAATCAAATCTGAATGCAAGAGAGTACTGTGAATTTGCATGAACATCTGACATATTCCAGACTAGTTGAGTCCAGTTTCCGACGGTACTTGATAGAGGCATTGCAGTGTAGTTGAAAAATTCCTCATTGCCAGCATCTGCCTCAATTCTTATCCAGTCACCTTGACCCATTTCTCCCCATGCATTAGTTACTAACTGGAGAGAAAGATAGTCAAATCCTCTAACTTGAATACGACAGAACAAATTACCATGGATAATGGATACTTCTTGATCGAAGACTCCCGATCCTAAACCATGGCCTGGATCTTCGCAATTATCAGCTGGAGTAAGCCAACCCCACCAAAGCCGATCCATTCTATTGCTTGCATAATCTGAACCTGGGCGAGATACTCTCCAATGATTTTCACCAACTGCACTAGATACATTGTCCATTCTCCAATGGCCATAATAATCCGGGTAATCGGATAGAGTACCATCTGTATCATATCCAGCGGTAGCCCAAAGTGGATTGTTGTAACTTAGTTGTTGAGTACAGTCACTTTGTCCATCTTCATCAACGTCTCCACAAATACCGTTTTCCATGGGGTCATTCCAAATTGCGACCGGCATTAATCTGTCAAGTTGATTATTGTCGGTATTTCCGTCTCCTAATCCACCATCGACGAGACCCCTGAGGATAATTCCACCCTGTAGATATCCATTCTCATCAAGATAGCTTTGTGCTGCATTAGGCGTCCAATAAAATTCCGCTCTAAATGACTGGAATCCAGATAATGTCATATTCGCTGACCATTGTGCCACCTTGACGCCAACCGGATGCCAAATTTGCAGAGTTCCTACCGCACTAGCAGGCTGGCCAGAAGTTCCCACTTGGGTAAATGTAACATTAATTTGAATTAGTTCATCCCTCATTACGTATTCAACCATACTACCATCAGGATTTGTCCAATCCCTTGCTTGTCGGGAATTATTTCCAAGCTCAATATCAGTTACTTCAAAATCAACTAAATCTCTTGGAGTGGCTTGGTAAGTGGTAGTTTGTTCAAGTCCTCCACCAAATGCCATTGGCGAAAGACTCGTCAGCATTAGAATGACGATTATTGTCAGGGGAGTTAGGCTACGCATGGACAACAAAGCAATGCGATATCAGTTTGGGTATGAAGGTTCGGTCACAGCGTGCGCCGCCCTATGGGCGGCATTAGAATGGATTTTGGTAAATCTATCGAGTGATTAGGAACGGGTATCTAATGTCGTTCAATCTATGAAGACCTTATGTTGACCTCAAGCCGCGACGGCCATATGGCTAAGCGTGCAAACCCCTTATTCCCACGCTTTGTTCTTGCCATCATTGTTCTCGGACAGGTTACAATTGCACCGATTATTGGTTTTTCACTGACTTATTTATTGTCGATAAAAAAAGAAGGTGCTAATTATTCGTTTGAATTCGATTTAGCGGCTCTAGATTGGATCATTATTGCTGGATTGATGTATGGCTCTTTGTCATTACTTTTGGCCATGATTGCAGGGGCATATTCTCCCATAAGCGTTGCAGACAGAGGCGGTTGGCCGACAGTTCTGGGCCTAAGAAGAAATGTCAATACTCCGGAATTAATTGATAGAGCGAGATTAAATTTGCAAAATAGCCCCTACGGTAAAATGGCACGTTTGGTCAATAGTAGAACTGACACATACGATTTGTTTTCTATACATGGAGGATTACAAATCCTAGCCATCCCTATTCAGGTTGCATTAATCGCAATTCCCCTGTTAATTATGGAAGGAATTCCTGAAAGTTATGTCGAACCCGAACGTGCATTTGAATTGGGTATGGTTGGTTATTTCATCGCTCTTTGGTTTGGTCTTAGAATACAACCCATGTACTCGAGGCACCTTATTGGAATAGCAGCTTGGTTTAGGAATATTTTAGCAAAAATTTCAAAGTTTTCATGGATACTTCCTATTGTTATATTCTGGATAATTGCAAGAGTAATGCTACAGTTTTCCCTAGATAGACTTGATGTGGATTATCAGGCTTGGCATAATGTTCAGCTCGAGGCTGTTTTAATGAAATCGATAATGCCAGAATCAGAAATCCCTGATGCCGCAATAATTGATTTTCTCGTAGCAATTTCCGTTCTTCCCGTTGCAGTTTTTACAACCATTTCTGTTCTTGCCGGAGCACAAGATATGCCCGATTGGATGCTTGACCCTGAAGATAAGCTTGAAAATCTGAATCAAAATTTACTCGAAATTGAAGGACATTCTACCGAAGAAGACAAAGAAGATGAAAGTGCCAATGAATTTCCACCTTGGAAAAGAACTAGTATTGACTCTGAATCAACAGAAGAAGAATCGGAAACTAATAACGATGAAGGAAGAATGATAGATTTGCCGTACGGATTATTCGATGATTAATTTTCAATCGGAAAGGCTTTTTCAACAACCACATTCAATAGGCACCAGCCTGTTGACAATATCATTCCGAATAGAAAGGGATTTGGTCCAAAAATGTACAAGCCTATTGCGGAAAAAATAGCAAAGACACACACCACCATACTGTCGACTAGATTTGAGCCGTATAAGAAAATAATAAACCCAGCCAGAAAATAACCTAGAGTCATTAGATCTGACAAAATGTCACCCTCTCATTGTCCTCGAAGCTTTGCTAAGACCTTTTCAACTCGGTCCATGCCTCTTGAGATGTCTTCTCGGCCGATTGTGTATGCAAATCTAAGGTGCCCTTCTCCAGCCTCGCCAAAAGCTGAACCCGGGCTACAAAGAACACCTCCTTCGAGAAGTGCCATTGCAATCTCTTCACTGTTCATTCCAGGTACATCGACCTTAGGAAAGACATAGAAGGCTCCTGTTGGAATATGGCAAGAAACTCCTTCCATTGCGTTTAGCCTTTCACAAATTAGATCTCTTCTGGCCTTGAATTCTTGACACATTTTTGCAGGATAGTCTGGAGCCTTTTCCATCGCTTCTAAGAC
>DAOJ01000047.1 GCA_002502365.1 Euryarchaeota archaeon UBA106 | reverse complement strand
CCTTGGAAATTTATTCTTAACAGGCGAGGGCCGAGTTGCATATCTGGTGGTATTGGAACGTAAATACTGAAACTACCATTCTGTTCAACCTGAACTCCTGTTAAAAATTGGCCGTCCATAGTAACTTCAACATACCTATCTCCAAGAGTTCTACCTGCTCCATCAGTTAATCTACCTTCAATCAGGAGTAGTTGATTTCGATCAATCTCACCTGGAGGTGTAGTCAAAACAACTTGAGAAGTTTGGGTGACATTAAATTGAGTGCTACTTGATGTTGGTAGATAATATTCAGGATTCAATGAATCCCCTTGACCCATAGGGTCAACCCATGTGAATCCACCATAGAATTTGGCTGAAACAATATGAACACCATAATCCATATCCAGAGGTAGATTGTAGGTTATTTCCCAACTTCCAGTTGAAGAATTTGATATCGTTGTATATGTCGAACCTACGTCAACTCCATTGATCCACAGGTGAATTACTCCACCCGATAAAATACCTTCATCGGTTAATAATTGACCGTGCTCGTCCAATAATGTACCACTAAATGTTACATTTTCTCCTGCTATTTTCGTTCCGGATATTTCAGTAAATTCGATTACTGTAGGTGCTAAAACAATGACTCTAGTCCAAGTAGAATCTCCAATTAACCCAGTTGTCCCATTAAATCCATCAAATTCAACGGATATTAGCATTGGGCCCTGAATTCTTTGGGAGTCAACTGAGATTTCTAATGAGGCACGACCTGTTGAATCAGTGGTTATTGATTGAACGAAGGCACCATCAACCAGAACTCGAATTGGAGCATCATCAACCAATTGGCCTGCGTTATCAATAACAGATATATTGACACTCACCCCATTTCCTCTAATTACTCTCCTGTCGGGATCTAAATCAGCGGGGTCAAGGATCGAAATTAGAGAGTAACCTCTACTATCGAAGACGCCATCTCCAGAACTAGACCCATAGTAGTTCACTGTAGGTGTATATGTTGCAGTTATGTTATGAGTTCCACGTGGGAATGATAGTCCTAGCGTAATTACTGCGTCCCAAGTTCCGTTGGGGTTAACCAGTCCACCAGAGACCTGGAAGCCGGATTCTGAACCATCTATTGAGAAAGTCAATAGTGTAGATAAAGCAAATCCAGAGCGGTCCATAATTCCGCTTCCGTTACTGGATAGCAAAGTCCCAGTGACATTAAATGACTCTCCAGCAACAGGATTGTCAGAAATAGTAGATAATGACAAATTCGTCGGTGAACGAATAAAGATTTGATTCATCACAGTAGTCGTAGAGTGTAGATTCGTTGAGCCGTTAAAGTATAGAGTGATTCCTATTTGACCCAGTGGATGGGAATGTGGTATATCAAAGGTGAAATTAACTAAACCTTGACCATTAGCCTGGCTTTCGTTAAGCCAAGTGTCGTGGAACTTGGCAGCTAAAGGAACATTTCCAACTGGGAGATCATTATCTGAAAACTCGGTTAATCTGGCTCCGAAAGTAATTGAGTTGCCCCTATCAACAACGGTTTGGATAATTGGTGTCTGATCAATAAACCTCGTAACGCCCTTTACTAGAATGGTAGCATTACCAGTTCCTGTGAGATAGAAAGGAGAACTACCCTCTATTACGCTAACGATTAATGTCTTAGTGCCACTTGAAACCCCATCACCAAATGGGTCGGTTGGGACTGATAGGGAAAACGAACCGTTACTCAAAGTAGTATGACTAGTAACCAATTTTTCACTTGTATCGTTCAAGAAAAAGACTTCTACTGCCATCGGGCCACTGACACTTCTGTTGTTATCGAATCCGTCAATAACCTTGCCTGAAAGGTTGAATGACTGACCCGCAGTTACTTCCAATGGAATGTTTTCTATCGTAACAAGGCTATCTACTTGGACTGTTAAATTAGTAAAGGTGTCATTGCCCATCCACCTTCCTGCGTCTGTATCGGTTAGATTATCTGTTAAATCATCATTTGCGTGAACGCGAATATCGTAAAATCCGGGAACAGTGTCCTCCAGCAATGTAGGATTGAATCTGGCGACTCCGTCAAGATCAGTAGTAGCGCTATCGATAATGACTTGATTGGGGCCACCCCAGTCGAAATATAGATCAACATTTGCATCGGCTACAGTTGATCCATCTGAAATATCTGTTACAGTGGCATTTAGAATTAGGGTATTTCCAGCTACCACAATTGAGGATTGAGGTTCTGCTTGAACAATGAATTCACTCTGCAAGCCACTTAAAATTCTGGTTTGAACTAAGGAAGTAAAGAATGGACCAGATGAGTCATTTGTGTTGGTGAAATCCAAGAGAAAACGCATAAAATATGCGCCTGAACGAACGTCAGTTGGCATTTCAAATGACAGATTGAAGGCACCATTTGTTTGATTTATCCATCCGGTTGCCAAATTTTTGATTACCGGAGGAGGAGGGCTTCCGTCAGGTGCTGGAGGTAAATCTGATGGAGTTTCTAGTTGGATAATTATTGAGGAATTATTTCCAATTATTCGGGATAGGTGGAATATATCTTGTGCAAATCCACTCACCCACGTGACAGTACCCCTTTCTGTCCAATTTGATGCTAAAATGGCAGAAACATTGGCCCGGCCCTGAATCCTAATCACATCAGAAATGTAGTCCGAACGAAGCCATTCTGAACCTGAATAATTCAGATTCCATGAGTAATCGCCTGCAATCATGTTAGAATTCGGAGTCCAAACTACATTCAAACTAGAAGATTCTGGATTAGTGATATTGAATGCCTCGGTTCCATTAAATTCCATGACGTATGTACCTGGGAATTCAGCTATTGAGGTGCCTGTGTGATCCGTTAGTTGTACATCTATCGAGGCCTCATTACCTCTTAAAACCGGATTTAGTGAATAAGTGAAATCTATGTATGATCTTATTCCATGTGTATCCAAAATTGACTCTTCATCAGATGCAAACAAATCATTTGCGGAAAATATGAATTTTACTTCCACTAAACCAGCCGGAATAGGAACCAGCAATTCATCGAAATCCCATTGTAAGGCGAACTCTCCGGGGTTTGTTGTCCAATTACTAGAATTTAGTTGCCATGAAATTAAATCAATGTAAGCGATATTAGTACCTGCTCTGCGCATTTGGAAAGTAAGAGTTCCATTCAATGGCTCAGGTGAAGGCCCTCTACTAACTACAGTACCATTAATGAATACTAATTCGTTAACGTCCAAAATGCTAGAATTGGCATCTAATCCCTCCAGTGTCACAGTTAGATTTGGGGAAGGAGTTACGTTGAAGTTGAAATCGAATATCATTGGTCTTAGGTGATATTCTGGAATAGTTGCATTGTTTAAGTCGGTTTGATGCCAGCCTTGGAATACTAGGCTAGCATTAATCAAACCTAATGGCTCATTTTCAGAGATTGGAATAATAAATTCGAAATAACCTCCTGAACCAACTTCTGAAATAAGGTTGACATCTCCTTCTTGTGTTGTAGTGTAATTTAGCAGAATCTGGAAAGAATCCAAACTAGAGGGGTCACTAAACGGTATGTTTGCCCAGGCTAGATTCCCGGTGAATGTGGAGTTCACACCAGCCCCTAAAATTGGTTGATTAGTTGGAGAAGGCGACTCGATCGATATATTTACATCATCGGTTATGTTAATTTTCCAAGAAAATGATATTCCCTGTGAACCGACATAACCATTCTGTTGGGTTAAAACTACTAGAGAACCATATCCTGGTTGAATAATCTCTGTCGGTGAACCGTTGAAAGAGAAGAAACCTGTTGAATTAGTTGTAGAAGTTCCGATTAATCGGTTAGATGAGGATGCACTACCTGGAACATTTGCTGTATCATTATCAGGGACTAAATACAACTCCAGAGTTATATTTTCAATAGTAGAGGAATTAGAGGCAAACTGCAGTGTGCCATTAAGTGTAATATTGCCAGAGGAGTAATCTCTCTCAAAGGTCCCAGGAGTCCATGATTCATCAACGATTTCAACTAATGAAAGGGCTGGACAAGCTTGGAATGGAATCCAACCAAGGTCTAACTCTCCTTGATTGGCATTAGTTTGCAAATGTACTTCAACCCATGATGAGAAGTCTTTCCCATATACGTCAAACCCTTGGCGAGTTCCATCATCGACCCAGGTGCCACCAGAAAATCCAGTAACCTTTCTTGTGGGCAAGCCAATACTTCTCAACATAGCCGCAAATACAGATGAAAAATCATCACAATCGCCTTCGAATTTTTCTTCGAGAATCCAGACTGTTAAATCATCAAGTGGAGTAGAGATTAACGAATCATTTCTGTCAAGACCAGAACCATCATGATTTCTGAGGAAAGTAGTTGTGTTATTTCCATTTATTAAGAACTGTTGGACTGCTTCTACCTGATCCCAAGCAGAACTCCAACCTGTTTCGTTAATTATTGACCAGGTTATCCTCGATACATTACTAAATCCTCTAAAATCCGTTGCGTATGTACTATTTTGGAAAGCAGTAGTATTTTCTCTAATGGAATTAGTGAGTGAAACTTGGGGAGAGGTCACATACAGTTGGTCAATTATAGATGAATCAATAAGGACATCGCGTGAATAATTCGAAAAGTTCAGTCCCGAATTTATATCGCTCCAAGTTGTGAAGTTTACTGCATTATAGGGCGCAATTAATTCATCACCCGGCCCTAAAAGTCCTGAAGAGTAAGATATTTCCCAAGAGTTAAGGGCGGAGTTATCCCAAAAATCTGGATGTGCTACACCTTGAACTGTTGACCAACCAGGAACCATCTGAGTGTAACCAACCAAACTTGTGTTAACTCCCCATGATACGCCTGTATATGTATCGTAAGTGTGCCAACGCCAATATTGAGTTAAGTTGTAATCGACCCCTACTGTGGTATTCTTTGCAAAGAAATACAATTCATTAGAGTCAATATCATCTGTTGGATCCCAAGGATTTAATGAAGAATCAACACAAAGATTATCCCAAAATTCTGGAAGGCACTCATCCCCATCTGGTATACCTCCTCCATCCGTATCTGGATCTAACCAATCAGTCCCAATTTCCTGTTCTATTGTGTCAGGAATTCCGTCACCATCAGTGTCTAATGGGTTCAAATCATCATCAGGATTATTTTGGGGATTCGTTCCATCAAAATATTCTTGATAGTCTGTAACTCCACCATTGTCGGTGTCTGAATTATTCCACCATGTTGTATAATTATCGAGTGTTAAATTGCCACCCCCAATTCCGTAATCTAATTCACAGCCCGTTGTATTTTCAAAATAATTATTCAAGCCATCTCCATCAGAATCTAAGTTATTATCACAGGGTTCAAGGGGGTCTGTGAGATTGATTATTTCGTCAAGATCATTTACTCCATCACTGTCAGAGTCGACTAAAGTGGGAATTGAGTTATATCCCCAAGCTCCGAGAGATTCTTCCCAATCTGCTAAACCATCACCATCAGTATCTAGATAATCATCATCGCAATGTTGTTCATTCAAACTACCCAGTGCCGCATTCCAACACCAAGAACCATTCGTTACTACAACATACAAGGCATCAGAAGGCATGTCTATAGAGACTGATCTTAGGATATTTCCATCAACTGTTGAATATTGGAAAGGAGTTCGATTTCCTGTTGCAGATTCGAAGTATGCCATCGGTGGTGGATTTTCATCGTGTCTCCAGTCTATTGGAGTGGGGTCAAGTTTGCTAGTGTTATTCAAAGTTAGAGAAAAATCGAGCGGGACCCATGCAACAATGTCTAGATACAGCTCATAGGTAGAAGTGCAAGGGTCGGTCATATGCCCAGGGTCTAACTCTGTACCGTCATCTACACCTCCTCCATCAGTATCTGCTACATTCCATAGAGTGCAAGTTCCATTTTCCTCCCAATTTGCCACCCCATCTCCGTCAAAATCACCAGAATCTTCTATTCTGGTGGGGTCAGTCTCACCATCATCAACAACACCGTTTTGATTGGCATCTTCCTCACCGTCATCGAACTGATCTCCGTCTGTATTATTATTCCGCGGATCGGTAGGTAATGGAGGATTACCATAGGCTCCATTTACCTCAATTCCATCGGGTATTCTATCGCCATCAGTGTCATTAGAGGTTGGATCGGTTAGCAGTGTAAATGCCTCATAGGAGTCATTCAATCCATCACCATCAGTGTCATTACTCCAAGGATTTGTTTCTGTTATGCCATCGACTTCGGCAGTAAATAATGAACATGGGGGTGAACCTGGTCCCAGTAACAACACAGGATTGCAAGGAGATTCTGTATTGGTCCTATTGTCAGGTCCGGGCCTCCAATATTGGGTCGAGGGGATTGTAGATCCATTTCTAGTATCCCAAGCAGGATTTACGTATTCATAGAGATTGATTAACCCGTCACTATCTGGATCCCCAAATGTCCCATTATCACCTGAATTTGAGGTGGGGTCCAAGTTATTTGCAACTTCCCAACCATCCGGCATACCATCTCCATCTGTGTCCCATCCATCAGGGTCTTCATCGGTTAGGTTATCGCCATCGTCATCATTGCTTGAGCAATCAGCGTCTCCATCATTATCGCCATCCCAAGTATCAACCAAACCATCATGGTCATCATCAAATGTATTGAAGCAAATATTTCCTCTAGGGTCTTCATCAGCACCGTCTGAGTTCAATCCTTGTATCAGTTGCATAGCGCTTTCTTCGTCCCAATTACTTACAGGAACGGTTCCATTCCACCAAACTCCATTATCCATCTCGTTGGGAGTTGTTGATGAATCCCATCCATTGGGTATTGAAAATTGATATTCATTCAAATTTGTGAGTGAATCTTGATCAGGATCTCCTGTTGCACCGTCATCTCCTGAGTTGGAAAGTGGATCTAATCCATACTGCCATTCCCAACCATCTGGAAGGCCATCGTTGTCAGAATCCCAGTTCTGTGGTTGGGTATTGATGTAATACTCTAAAGCATAAGGAAGCCCGTCTCCGTCGGCATCTGTAGAGCCACGTGCTTCCCAAGAAGCAAATTCAATAGCAGAATATGAAGTCATCAGTAAGAGTATGCTGAAAACTATCGCAGAACGCTCCTTTCCACGACTGTTGGATTGGCTATGAGATAGTGAACTTGCGAACATCATACCAACTCCATACCGCCTACGGCGGTTTGATTGGGTCTTAAGCAGAATGGAGCGTCGTTCGGACGATTCAGTTCAGTGTTTCACACTAGTTCGATGTCATCGTCATCGTAAACCATTTCTTCGGGCTCTTCCTCTTCAATAATTGGAGATGATAATTGACTATCATCCACTTCCTCTTTTGGAACATTATCTGATTCGTTCATAGCCTCGATTAGTGCCAAATGTGCAGCCCACTTTCTTCTGTTCATTCGACTCTGAACTCCTGCAAACAATAGTAAAATCGCAACTACCATTACAATTAGTGTAGAAACTCTCGGATTAGTTATTTCGTTAATTAATCGCTCGAATATTCCATCAATCCCTACAACCATATTGAGATTCTTTTCAGCAGTAAATGCATCAGGCCAACTTTGCTCTGTGTCATGTGGTTCGGCAGTGATAGTAATTGTGGCCTGATCACCATTATTAGCTGATTCTGGCACCGATACTTCTAGCATGAATGTGACTGATTCAAAAGAGTCTAGTTCGATTAATCTAGAGCCTGTTGAACCACCAATGTCTACGTTCCAACCATTCCCTCCATCAACCTCAGCATCTAGTAAGACAAGAAGAGGACTGTTGCCTTTATTTCTGACTTCAAATTGGAAATCATATGTTCCACCGGGAGCCAATTTTCTATTTGATGTCACTTGAACAATTGACAGGTCGGGTTGATCAGCATCCACTTCAAAAACCATAGGCAAATCAAAGTATCTTGCATTAGAATCGGTTGTATCCTCTTTAATCCGGAGATATACTGTATGATTGCCAACAACTACTTGATCAGTCAGAGTAACAACAACAAAAATTTCTGTGAAATCCCCTGGGCCTAGCGACACTTTAGGTACAGCAGAGCCGTTTTGATCTAATATTCTATATTCCCATTGCCCATATGCGGCCAATCTATCTGTATTTTCTGCCAAACTTGCTGGATTGATAATTTGCCATTGAGTTGCAGATTCCCCGGTAATCATACTGTTCGTTATGCGAGCGCGTAGATTGACTTCGGGGTCACTTAATGTCGAGCATAAAGAGACCACGATGTGCCCCAAAGGAGTGCCATCACAATCTTGTGAAACCTCCGCCCTAATTCCAAAAGTCCTTTGAATTGTGAACTCAACAGTAGTTCTAAGAGAAGCATTTCCACTACTGACTACTTCCAACTGAATCATTCCAATATCTGGGTCTTCTCTGTCAGTAGATGGTTTCACATTGAATCTAAGTATTTGAGTAGAATGTCTTTCTTGTGGGGGAATGTGGAATGTGCCATCACCTTCATCTTCTAGTATTCTTTCTCCGGTTTCATTGTTATAAATTTGGATTATTGATTTCGAGCGCTTCAAAATATCTAGGCGGAAGTTATCAGTATCGAATCCGGTATTGAAAACTTCAAGTAAGAACGTTGTAAATTGATTATCTTCAACATATCTTGGGATATTTGGATCGATATCACCAGGGCGGCTAGAATTAGCGATTGGAACGTCGTGTTCTAAATTCCATATCGATACATCAGGAGGTTGGAAAACTTCGAGTTTATCCAAGTCCAAAGTCAAGATGTCTTGGTGTACCACAGTTTGAACACCTTCTATGGTTGCTTCTGCTACTGCTCTAATTTCGATATTATTTGGAGTTCCAGTCAAATCATCAGGAGCAGTTATTGTAAGAATTGGATTTAGAATATCTCCGCCAGAATTTAATGTATACCCCCCAGGGGAATCAAACTCGACTAACCAATTGCTCCCAAGATTTGTTAGTAATTCCAAGTCAACTGACATGGACTTTGTTGAGTCGCCTCTATGTACTAATTGTAGTGGCACAGGAGTTGTTTCACCAGGTGCAACATATTCTACAGATCTGTCTTCACGATGGTTGATTGCCACCCCCCATTGTAACATTTCAACCGGTTCATGCTCAACAAGGAAGGTATTTCCTTGGAC
Source organism: Euryarchaeota archaeon UBA106 (assembly GCA_002502365.1). Classification (GTDB taxonomy): domain Archaea; phylum Thermoplasmatota; class Poseidoniia; order Poseidoniales; family Thalassarchaeaceae; genus MGIIb-O1. The sequence goes on along the minus strand of DAOJ01000047.1, from coordinate 2,887 downwards.
ATCTATAATCTCTAATTCTACGGTATATTCTCCTGAAGGAAGTCCACTTGGATATGCCCATGTGTATGTTCCAAAAATACCTTGGCTGGTATCTTTAATTCCATCATCATCGGAAGAAATTTCATGGTCAATCCTATAGTTACCATTAGGATCTCTCATCAAAAGTCTGACTGAATCCATATCATCTCTACCAAATGCGCTCTTAACATCGAATGAAAATTGCATTGTCCTTTCAGAAAGTACATCATTTGGGTACCATTCTAACTCGGTTCCATCTGCTAGTTCCGCCCCATCACGTTGTAGCAGAACAACACTGTCGGCAATTGCATTTGTTTCTAGTTCCATTTGAGAATAGCGATTGCTTTCTCCATCTATTTCATTCCAAGCAACCTCGGCCTCACAACTACTACCAAATGGGCTACCTGAACTCTCACAGCCAGACATTTCAGCAGAAATCTCGACGGTGAGCTCTTTTCCATCTTGAATCTCAAAACTCTCTTTATCGTCTTCGAGAATTATTTCGAACAACTCATGATCGAAATTACAGGAATTGGTTATCCCTGGATTACAAGCATCAGTTTCCCAAGAATCAGACCCTATAGTATTCCCATTGGTGCTTATCTCGATATCCCATGTCACCTGGGAATTACTAGGCCCTTGGGCTCTGAGGAAAATTTGCACTGGGATGTAGAATTGGCCCGTAGAAGAACCATGTTTTGGTCGACCATACAAGGTTAGAGTACTCAACAAATCACCTGTAGTGAATTCTATTGAGCCGTCTAGAGCGCTAGAAGTTGATTGACCACCCGATTCTGGAACCATTGTGGTTATGTGACCATCACCACCCGAAGAGGAGTTTGCCTCAGCAAAATAAAGCGTGTACAGATTGAGTTCAATTTCATCTGAGGTATTGGCGCGAAAACTCTCTTCCAAATGTGATGATTGATTGATGACACTGGCCAATTGAGGCGTAATCATCAGCACCGCAAGCAATACTGCAAGTTGGGGCAACTTGCCGCCTCGAATCGGCTTACTGCTCGCACTCATCGAATCCCGGCCCTCGAGGGGGTGTTAAAGCGTTCGTGAAGTCCGAGTGCCTTATGCATCAATTTTAGCACGCCCCCTAGGGGGGCGTAAAGTCCGCTCGTTTCAAGTCTAATGAGTGTCTCAGAGGGGCCGCAGGGGTACCCGAGTGGTCAAAGGGGCCGGACTTAAGCTCCGGTGCATAGAGCTTCGTGGGTTCAAATCCCACCCCCTGCACCATCATTTCATTTTCGTTATGGAACAACCAAGATGACCATCTCCATCCAAGACATCCAACTTGGTTATTACTACAGTCGCTGATTCGACTAAATCAGGCTGTAATATTCTATCTAGTAGCCTATTGGCCAAGGTTTCCAATAATGATACACGCTCTGAATTTAGTGTTTCATCTAATGCCGTGATTAGGTACTCGTAATTGAGAACGTCATTGATCTCATCATTTTTCGGCTGACTATCCCCTCTAATCATTACATACAAGTCGAAAGATAACCGTTGAAAAGTACCTATTTCATGCTCGTGAATACCAATGTCAACATCACGGATAATTTTCTCCAAAAATAGCGCTGTTACGGCTTGGTTTCGGGAAAGAATTTGACGAAGTGCCTCAGAATGTGAAGTCAATTAACACCCTCCGTCTCAAAAACAACATCTCGATTCCTTGAGAGGAATCTTTCTCCTGCATCGACAAAGATTACCTGCCCAGTGATAGATTTTGCTTCAATAAGGAAAACTACTGCTTGAGCGATATCTTCCGGAGAAGGACCATAGCCTAAAGGACTCTGACTTTGAGCTCGACTAAATCCTTCTTCGGTTTGCTCAGGGCTGGCTAGTGTGTGACCAGGGGCTATAGCGTTAATTCTCAGTTTAGGAGCAAGCCCTCTTGCAAGAGCCTCGGTAATTCCTAGAAGCGCATATCGAGAGGCTGTGTAAGAAATATGGTCAGGATTAGGAGCAGCAATTTTTTGATCTAAAATGTTCACCACAGACCCTGCCATATTCCCGGGGAGGTTTTGTAGAAGTTCCCGAGTTAAAATCAGAGGTGCTTTTGCGTTTACGTCCATATGCTGATTCCAAGATCTATCATCAAAACTTTCTAAATCATCATGCTCAAATTTTGAGGCATTATTCACAAGGTGTGAAATCGGTCCAATTTGTGATGATGCCTCGGTAATAATTTTAGTAAATTCTTCCGGATTCGATAAATCTCCTTTTACTGTACAAGCATCAACCCCAAACCCTCTAATCTTCTCTGCCAATTGCTCCGCGTCTTTTGCAGACGAATTGTGGTGAACTGCCACTGAGTGACCTTTTTGTGCTAGGTGAAGACAAATTGCAGCGCCAATTCTCTTTGCCCCTCCTGTCACTAGTGCTGCACTGCGAGCCATCATTAGTTCCGAGTCAAGTCTCGTATATGTCTCCTCGTTTTGAAAGACCTCATCTGGAGGTTTGAGGCGAATGATTAACGCCGTGTGTCCACTCCTCGTAATCAATGGGTGTACCGCTGCCCCAAGCAAATGGCACTGAAGTGTCGTCCAGCAGCTGTGGAAGCCCTGTCAGAGTTAGTGCTGAAGAACGCCGAAAAGCGGAAAGAAAGCGGCTGCCTTCTTGGTTCAAAACTACACTCCCGATTGGGATTGCGCAAAACCGGTTTAATGAGACAAAATCTAATGTCCACGAACACGGATTACACACTGTTTGCGAAGAGGCTCGATGCCCAAACATACACGATTGTTGGGGCAGAGGAACTGCAACTTTCATGATTGCAGGCGAAGTCTGTACACGAGGATGTAGGTTCTGTGCAGTCGGCACGGAGAAAACACCTCCTCCTTTGAATCCAAACGAG
>DAOJ01000024.1 GCA_002502365.1 Euryarchaeota archaeon UBA106 | reverse complement strand
TATGTTACAGCGATTGTATTCTGGGTATTCGCATTCTATCTTTCTAGACTCTCGATGGGAATCGAGAAAAACCTTGGCTTAGTCAAGGAAGGTGGAGGTGAAATAGCATGAGTGATAGTTCAGAAGACTACATTATTGAGACAGAAGGCGTGAAAGTAAACTTTGGAGACTTTTGGGCATTGAAAGGCGTGGATATTAAGGTAAAGAGGGGTGAGATTATCGTTATTCTAGGTCCCTCTGGTTCTGGTAAATCAACTTACATCCGTACTCTAAACCGTCTTCAACCTCATAGTGGTGGAACGATAAAAATCGATGGAATTACTATTGACGAGGATACTACTGTTGCCGATTTGAAGTACGTAAGGTCGGAAGTAGGATTCGTTTTCCAACAATTCAACCTCTTCCCTCACCTTACAATTATGGAAAACATAACTCTAGCACCTATGAAAGTCAAGGGTATGACAAAGAGGGATGCTGAAGACAAGGCAATGGAATTACTAGAAAGAGTCGGAATTCCTGAGCAGGCATTCAAGTATCCAAGCGGTCTTTCTGGAGGTCAACAACAGCGTGTTGCAATTGCTAGGGCTTTGGCAATGGATCCAAAGATTATGCTGTTTGACGAACCAACAAGCGCTCTTGACCCTGAGATGATTAAGGAAGTGCTTGATGTGATGAAGGACTTAGCTCGAAGAGATATCACGATGATTGTTGTAACTCACGAAATGGGATTCGCGAAGGAAGTTGCAGATCGCTGTATCTTATTCGATGAAGGTCACTTAATTGAGGAAAACACACCTCACGAGTTCTTCGACAACCCAACACACGATAGAACCAAGTTGTTCCTAGAACAAATTTTGTGATTTAGGCAGTTAGCCAATTTGCAACTCGATCTAACATCGTGCTTCTAAATGTGAGAAGTTGTAATTCAGGTCCTTGAATATCGATTGTAATTGTTGAGCCACGAGTGAAATGGGTTTCATCCCAGCCATCACTGACCACATAACCTCGGTGCATATCGCTAGTCATGATGGTTGATTCTTCAGTCCATTTCCAGTATGAGCCATCGTCTTTCCTTTCCGATCGAGGCAAATCTCGAGCGACAAAAAGATAGTGATTGTCAATCTCTGATAGTGGGAATTTGGTGCCTTCAATATCTACAACATGTCTGAACCAGGCTCCTTGGCCGAGGAATGTGGAGAAAAGGCAACCCGAGGAATATTGTTTGCAATCCAAATCCTTGCCTCTTTGCAATCTATATTTCGAAGGCTGGTATTGGTGTGTATTTGCAATCAAGAGGTCGTTTAAGGCGGGGTCGCATCGAATTGTATTTCCGCTTGTTGTTTCGATTTCTGCTTGCAATCTTGGTAGTCGGTTAACAATAGCATTACCATCTATTGCAGCTCGTATATCTGAAGGAAAATTAGTCGGGTCACTGCCCATGTAGAATCCATAGGATCCTTCTTCATCCTCTGACCTTGGATGTGAATTAACTCCCATAACAGGAGTGTCTGAATCAACAGAATGAGCGATTGAAGTTAGAGTTCCATCGCCGCCTAAAACTACTACTAAATCAGATTGGATAAAATCTGCCCGCCTAACTGTTTCTCGGGCAGAATAATCAACACTAATTCCTCGTTCAGAGACTATTGTGTCTAATTCATTTCGTATTGACTCTAATGCTTGGTCGTGAACTTCTTCGAAATTCTTCTTGTAAACTACAAGGATGTTGTCCATCTCCCAAGCCTCCTTTCGCTTAATGCGTGATATATTCTCCATTTAGTGGCGACGCATGTGATGTGAGGGTGAATTTGTATGCAATTTTGTTGGTTTTGTTTGACATAAATAGAATAGCCTCATCAGCAATAGGCTACAGCATTCAGTACAATGAGGTCAGTGGTGCTGGTACTGTTATTGCTGACAGCAAGCACCGCAGGTTGCCTCGAAGTTCCCATTGAAACTTGTGAAGGGACAGATTGTTTCCCCTATGACAGCTCTCTTCTCAATGATTTACTATCTAACCAAGATTCACTCGATGTCTTGTTAATGGCTTCTCAGAACTCAAAATTGAGAGTCAAATCTACAACAACCTATGAAACTGAAACTCAACAAGGAGAAATCCATTGGGATGTAGCAAAAGATGATGAAAAGAATTTGCGTTCAATCGCAATGAGATTTAATTTGGGAACAATTGCTATTGATACAGAAGTCATTGATGGTACTGAAAAAACTAATTTCAGGATAGGTAATGTATGGCATGAAGGTAGAGATCAGATTCCAAACTACAAAGACCCATTCTATGATTTAGCTCAGCAGGCCACAGAAGAACCCGATGGGATATGGCCCTCCTTTGGATTCGATACAACAACAATCTTAGGATTGGATTGGATGATAACTCATGATTTACAATCACTAGAACAAGTTGCCAGTGCTGATAATGAAACTCATACAATAATCCTAGTACTGAAAGGCATGCCTCCGGAAATCATCGGTGTCGAATTGTACGGAAATGATGGCTCTACTTTTGTTTTGAAAATTGAAAGAGGAGATGAAGTAGATTTGGCACTTCAATCAGATTTACCTCGAGCACCAATAGAATTCAATATCGATCAGGCCCTGCAATTGGGAGATGGTAGCACTATCTGGGCGGGTTACGTTCCACTCGGATTCACTTCAGAGATAGATGCGGCTGAGTTAACGTTCCATGTTATCGAGTCGGAATCAACAATTGCAGAGTTTAATCTTGCAGACTTGTCATCAAACCAAACTGACTCGAATGGGGATTGGTGGGAGTTCATTTATTGGGATTATTCAGGTGATGGATATTTTTCAGCCTCGGATTATTATGAAATTCGAACGAATTCTACATTAGATGTAGAGATTCGAACTTTTGACAATTGGGCCAATTCCTGGACTGATACTCAGGTCCAGTCCTGATTTCATTCACGGTGATATTCAAACACCTTCGCCCGGCACCGAGTAATGTGTCCAAGAGCGGCCATCCTCTTCTGCGCTTGTTAGAGCACTTGAGAGAATATCGATGGCAGGTATGGCTAGCATCATTTTGCTCAATAATGAACAAGTTCTGGGACCTTGCTCCACCTATTCTCATAGGTATGGCAATTGATGTTGTAACCTATCAGGAAGATTCTATGTTAGCCGATTTTGGCTATCCTGATCCATACGATCAGTTCCTAATTTTAGTAGCAGTAACTGTTGTGGTGTGGGTTCTCGAATCATTATTCGAATATTGGTTCGGGGTTTTATGGAGAAATCTTGCTCAAAATGCCCAACATGAATTGAGAATGGATGCATATGAGCATATTCAGAATCTCGAGATGCAGTGGTTTTCTGGCCAAACTACTGGTGGATTAATGGCCATAATGAATGATGATGTCAATCAATTAGAGAGATTTCTGGACCAAGGAGCAAATGACCTACTTCAGGTTGCAACCACAGTAGTAGTAGTGGGAGGAGTTATGCTATTCCTCGCTCCAGAAGTGGCAATATATGCAATTTTACCAATTCCAATAATCGTTGGTGGTTCGTTTATTTTCCAACGAAGAATTGGTGTTCGTTATGCTAAGGTTCGCAAAGAGGTAGGAGACCTTAACGCTCTATTGAACAATAATCTAAGCGGAATTACAACTATCAAATCATTCACCGCTGAACAGAGAGAAGTGGATAGGGTAGGCGTTGCTTCGCGTTCCTATAGAGATGCAAACAGGGATGCGATTCGCCTCTCGGCATCTTTCGTTCCATTAATCCGTATGGCGATTTTGTTTGCATTTACAGCGAATATGCTAGTCGGAGGATGGTTAGCCCTAGAGGGTTCGCTATCGATTGGGGCATATTCTGTTATCGTATTCATCACTCAAAGACTACTATGGCCTCTAACTAGACTTGGACAAACCTTCGATTTGTATCAAAGAGCAATGGCATCAACAGACAGAGTGCTTGATTTGTTAGACACACCCATTGGTTTGGTTGAAGGTGATGTGGAACTTGATGTCGTCAGAGGTGACATTAACTTCGATGCAGTAGATTTTTCCTACCCTGATAGAGAGTCAGTTTTAACTGGCATTTCTCTAAATATCAAAGCAGGAGAAACAGTTGGATTAGTTGGTAGTACTGGATCAGGAAAGACCACACTTGTTGGCTTGCTTCTTCGCTTCCATGACCCTTTGAAAGGTAATGTGAAATTAGACGGGAATGATGTCACGGAGTTAAAATTACAATCATTGAGAGGCTCCATTTCATTAGTTTCACAAAATACGACTTTGTTTCCGGGAAGCGTTCGTGAAAATATTCTCTACGGCCGACCTAGTGCTTCTGAAGTAGAATTGATAGAAGCGGCAAAGATTGCTGAAGCAACTAATTTCATTGATGAATTGCCTAAAGGCTGGGAGACTGATATTGGTGAAGATGGGCACAGGCTTTCAGGAGGCCAGCGTCAAAGATTAGCAATTGCCAGAGCGGTTCTGAAAGATGCACCCATTCTTGTTTTTGATGAAGCCACAAGCAATGTCGATAATGAGACTGAAGCTGCTTTACAACGATCTATTGAGCGAATATCCTCAGATCGAACAACAATTATCATCGCTCACCGGCTTTCTACCGTTCGTAATGCTGACAAGATTGCGGTTTTGGAATCTGGTCAAATTACTGAGTTAGGTACTCATGAGAATTTGGTAGATTCCGACGGACTCTATTCTAGACTATGGTCGGTTCAAACAGGTATGGCTTCAAAACAAGATTAAGGTGAAACTATGAGTGAGGAGTTGAGTGTCCCAAAATTGACTAAATTAGCTAAAACCATTGGGTTTGAGATAACAGAATTCACAGAGGGTAATTGCATTGTTGAATTACCCATAACAGAAGAGCACCTTAATGCCGGAGGAGTAGTACACGGCGGAGTGCATGCTACAATGTTAGACACAGCAATGGGTGGAACTTTAGTCACTACACTTCCAAAAGAGCAATGGTGTGCTACCGCCCAATTGGATATTTCCTATCTTGAAGCATCTTATGCTGGTTCTCACCTCACAGCGACAGGCGAAATAACTCGAAAGGGGAAAAATCTGGCTCACTTGCGTGGGGAGATAATTGATGAAAAAGGTCGAAAAATAGCTCATGCAAGTGGAACCTGGGCTATCTGGGAGAAGAAACCTAGTAGCCTAGTATAAGTGACATGCCGGCAAAGGATTGATGACTAACCATCAGTCCCATCATATCGATGGCAAGAGTCGACTCGTTGATTTTCTTCCTTGCAGGTTTCGCTCAATTGATTATTGCATCGGAAGTAGAAACGCTGCTGATTAGTACAATTCTTCAAGGAACAGGTGGAGGAACTTTAGCCCTCGGTGTTTACTTCTTAATATTCGTAGCAAGGAATCATAAAGAATTCAGTGGTAGATATTCTAAGTCTGAAAAGACAGTATTGGTGAGAGATCCTGAAACTGGGAAATTATACCGAGAAGATGCAACTCCGGCAGTGAATAAAGTCATGATGTACACAGGCCCCATCGCCCTAACTTTCTTGGCTGCACTATTCTGGCTAGCCAACTGAGGTGCTTCCCCTGGCAACTAAGGGCATGTCTGACAGAGTTGATGATGTAATCAACAATCCTGCCTACGAAATGCTCGGGGGATACCAGATTTTCATCAGAAGAATGCTAATCCCTACATTATTAGTGATTTTTGCGTTATTTGTTTGGTCAGTAACTGAACACAAACTGATAACTGCTGCATTAACTGGCCTTGCTGTGGGCCCCGCCTTTAATTTTGATCGAGCAGTTGCGGAATGGCTCAAGAGACGCGGTAAAGTCTGATTTTCGACTACAATCCTGCGAAGCAATCAAATGAATATCGTGTTGTCAACCCAATAATGGCAACCTTAGATGACTTCGATTTAATTTCAATTGTGTTTGGAGAATCAGGTTCCACGTTGGAACTAATTTTCGCCGCTTCTGCCTTAATTGGAGGAGTTTTGTTCCTGTTTTGGTTCCTCCTTATGCTAATTGGAGGTGTTGGTGAGGGGTTGTTCGAAGGATTGTTTGGAATCGAATTTGACATCATGAGTTCAGATGGTGCCTTTGATGCAATGACTTTCCAAGGAATAATGGCATTCATGATGTTCTTTGGTTTGTCTGGACTTTACACTCTAAAATCCGATGGCGGTGATTCAATGGCAATTGTTGTCGGTGGAGTTGCTGGTGTCGCTTCCATGTACGGCACTGGAAAAATTTTCCAGCTTTTCTTTTCTTTAGAAGCAAGTGGAAATATCGAGATGGAAGAAGCCATTGGAGTAAAAGGGTCGGTTTATCTTAGAATTCCAGAGGACGGGGTCGGCCAAGTAACCGTAGAGGTTGGTGGGGCTCAGAAAACCTTCAACGCGAAATCAGAAGATGGCCAAGGTATTGCTACAGGGGACTTTATCGAAGTAGTTGATGTCATCAGTTCAACACTAGTAGTAAAGCGAGTATAGGTCTAATTTCATCAATAATTAGTAGACCGTGCCGGCATAGCCTTAATGAGTAACTAGGCTTTGTCCTAGTACGGAGCGATTGCTATGGCTGAAGCTGGTGCACTACTAACAATAATGATGTTCGCAACCTTACTATTCTTGGTTGCAATTGTAATTTTCTTTGCGCAGAGGTACAAAAGATGTCCTCCCGACAAGGTTATGGTTGTTTATGGTCGTACCGATAAGGGTAAGGCAAGTAGGACAATACACGGTGGTGCAGCACTTGTATGGCCGCTTATTCAGGACTATGCCTTCCTTACTTTGACGCCTATTACCATTAACATCGATCTAAGGAATGCTCTTTCTCTCCAGAATATCAGAATTAACGTTCCTTCAACATTCACAATTGGTGTCTCAACTGAGAAGCAAATTATGGCAAATGCGGCTGAGCGTTTGCTGGGATTGAAGCAAACAGATATCGAAGAAATGGCTAAGGAAATCATCTTTGGTCAACTTCGTCTTACTGTAGCATCCTTGACAATCGAGCAGATTAACCAAGACCGTGACGCATTCCTAGAATTGACAAGGAAGAACGTAGATACAGAATTGCAGAAAGTTGGACTGTATCTGATTAACGTTAACCTGGTGGATATTACCGATGAATCCGACTATATCGAGAGTATCGGTAAGAAGGCTGCCTCAACCGCCGTTGAAAATGCACGTGTAGATGTAGCAAACGCAGAGCGTGATGGTGCTGTCGGTGCAGCAGTTGCAAACCGAACCAAGGAGATCGAGGTTGCAAAGAACCTTGCAGAGGCCGAAAAGGGTCGAAAGACAGCAGAGGCCGACCAGCGTGTTTACGTTGGACAGCAAGAAGCTCTGGCAGTCGCTGGTGAGAACACTGCAAAGGCGGAAATCGCTCAATCGGATGCTGATTTAGCAGAAGCAGAAGCTTCCGCAAACCAACGTGCTGAGGTTGCTACCGCTGTGGCAGAGGCTGAAATCCAGAAGGCCAAGTTCACAGAAGAGGAAGAGCGTTTGAAGGCCAGCGAAATTGTTCGCGAGCAAATTCAGAAACAACAAATCGAGATTGCTGCAGAAGCAGAAGCAGAGAGACAACGCCGTATCGCCCGTGGTGAGGCAGATGCGATTCTTGCACGCTACGAGGCAGAGGCTTCTGGTGTTCAGAAGGTCCTAGAAGCAAAGGCTTCGGGTTACAAGGGATTAGTTGGCAGTGCTAACGGAGATGCAAAGGCGGCAGCTACACTATTGATGGTCGAGAAGATTGACCAAATGGTATCAGCCCAGGTCGAAGCAATCCGCAACCTGAAGATCGACAGCATCACCGTATGGGACTCAGGCGGAGATGGCGATGGAAGTTCAACTTCGAACTTTATTTCCAATCTAGTAAAGTCGCTACCACCTCTGCATGACATCGCGTCTAATGCTGGAGTAGACCTGCCTGATTACCTAGGTTCGATGTCTGACGACGATTGAATTTAATCAAGAATTAGACTATCCCTTTGGGATAGTCAGCCTCTTGAACGGGCGTTAACTCGGCGTTAACGATGAGCGAAGACGTCGTAGTTATTGGTGGGGCTAGAACTCCCTTTTGTGAGTGGCTTGGTGGGAAGCGCGGAGACGGTGAAGCCGGTGGGCGATTAGCCGATGTAACCGCTGAGAAATTAGGTTCTATTGCTATTCGAGGGGCTCTTGAGAAGACTGGAACAAGCCCTGAGTCGGTCGATCACTTAGTGATGGGTCATGCATTACAGACAAGCGACCAGGCTATTTTTGGTGCGCGCCATGCAGGACTTAATGCAGGTATTCCACAAGAGGTTCCAATGCTTACACTAAACCGATTGTGTGGTTCAGGAATTCAATCAATAATTTCAGCCTCTCAAATGATCATACTTGGTGAGGCCAATACTGTGGTCGCTGGAGGAATGGAAAATCTCAGCCAGGCGCCTCATGTACTCAGAGGAATGCGCTCGACCTACAAATTAGGAAGGCCACCAAGAGAGGGTGATGAACTTCCCAAAGATATGGAAGATTATCTCTTTACTAATTTGCTAGATACCACTTGTGACTCCTTTATGGCTCAAACTAGTGATGAAATCTGTCGTCGGGTCGGAGTTAGCAGAGAGGAAGCCGATGCCTTTGCAGCAATTAGCCATTCAAGAACTGAAAACAGTGTAGATACTGGAGTTTGGAATGACGAAATTGTTGATGTCGAGACCCCCAATGGATTAGTTACAGCAAATGACGAGGATCACTTCGTAAGAGGCACTACTGATGAATCCCTAGCTTCGCTAAGAACACATTTCGGCCCCACTTCCTTGGTTACGGCAGGAAATGCATCTGGTGTAGTTGACGGTGCTGCTGCAGTGGTGCTGAAATCCGCATCTCAAGCAGCCTCTGATGGTGACACACCACTGGCTAGAATAGTCAACTGGGGGATTGTTGGTCTTGAACCTGCAATAATGGCCTATGGGCCTGTACCGGCTAGCAAATTAGCCCTCGAAAGAGCAGGGATGAGTGTGGAAGAAATCGATTTGTGGGAAATCAACGAAGCCTTTGCGGGCCAAGCAGTTGCCTGCATGAAAGAATTAGGAATTTCACATGAGATTGTAAACATCAACGGAGGTGCAGTCGGTTTAGGGCATCCTCTTGCAGCAACAGGAAGTCGCCTCACACTTACTCTAGCACATACGCTAAAGCGAGAAGGCAAGAAGTTTGGAATTGCCACGGCCTGTATCGGTGGCGGACAAGGGATTGCTATTATTCTCGAATCTCTGTGATCTTTCTCTTAATCATATATGGGGACAGGTTAACTAAGTCCTCCTATTGGTGGAGACATGGCAGAACATATCCCAGGCACAGGACATGCCAATAGAACTCGTAGCTTGATTAAGACTGTCACCTGGAGGACTATAGGTACTCTTGATACAATTCTGATAGCCTATGTCGTGACCGGTGACATAAAAGCCGGAGCTGCTATTGGTGGTACAGAATTATTCACTAAGATGATTTTGTATTATTTCCATGAGAGGGCGTGGAGTTGGTCTGATTGGGGTTTGGAAGATGTTGTCGATGAAGGTACCGATACCTCGAAGACGGAATAAATCAAAATCAGTTTATTACATCCATCAGATATCTCACAAGAGATATGCTTACTGCAATTAAGTAAGGATATGTCAAGGCCCTTTGTGGTAGAATTCGTATTGCGGTTTTCGCGCCCGCCCATGCTGTTACAAGAACAATTAGGGGTAAAGCAAGTGCAAGTACATGGAAATTGGTTATTTCGTC
>DAOJ01000032.1 GCA_002502365.1 Euryarchaeota archaeon UBA106 | reverse complement strand
GGTGTTGGAATAGGCGACAAGCGATGGAATAAGCGCAGAAAACAGATGATTCGAGATAGTCGCGTAAATAGCACAAAATTACTCGCAGATGCAATTTCTACATTAGAAAATAAACCAGAATGTATGATGTTAGCCAGCGCTGTTGGCTGGTATGGTGACAGAGGAGATGAGCAGTTAACAGAAGATAGCACACCAGGAGAAGGTTTCCTTCCTGATATTTGTAGAGAATGGGAAGAGGCTGCATCCACTGTCGAGGAATCAGGAGTAAGAACCGTTTTTCTTCGAACTGGGATAGTACTGACCGCAACTGCAGGAGCTCTAGGAAAGATGCTACTGCCCTTCAAGATGGGAGCGGGCGGTCCAATTGGAAATGGAAAGCAATGGATGTCTTGGATATCTCTTGATGACGAGATATATGCGATTAATCACCTAATGATGAATACTGATTCTAAAGGAGTTTACAACTTGTCTGCACCAAATCCGATTGAGCAGAAAAAATTTGCAAAGACTCTCGGTAGAGTATTGAGAAGACCAGCCTTTGCTCCTTTACCTAGATTCGTGGTCAAGATTATCTTTGGTGAAATGGGGGAGAAACTTACTCTTGAGAGTCAAAGAGTATTGCCTACTAGACTAACATCAGAGGGCTATAAATTCATTCACGAAGATCTTGAAATGGGTCTCAGAGATACTCTGGGACTCTGGAAATAAATTCAGATTGGAGTCTTAAACCCGAGCGCTCTGACTACGCACCAACCAGTGCGGCCTTCGAAAATAGCAAATGCTCCTCCAATGAATGCTCCAGCCGGTACAATCCAAGCTAAGTCTGGGGCGCTGATTAGCAAACAGGCTGCTGCTAAACCGAGTGAGGAAAGTACTCCCATTAAGCCTAGTCGAAGCCTAACGGCTTTACCTCGAGCATCGATGTTACACTCAAGAGCCATAAAAAGAGGAAAATAGTCTAGGATATTAAGGCCTGTTTTACAAATTGAATGCTATCAGTCACGTGAACGGTCATCGATTTGTAGCCCTGGACGGCCACGAAATATTCTCCATTTACCGCGCAGTACACCGATTCCATAATTCCAATGAAGGGTATAGGTGACGATTGAAGAGAGAAAAATCGTCCAAACAGATTTACTTGGTGAATTTCCCTTCGCTGAACCATACCAAGCAAGCAGATTGTACAAAATCATTAGAGTTGGAAGAGTATGAACTGCGATTCTCTCAGTTCCCATAGGAACTCGATCTAAACTAATGTCCCAGAAATCTGGCCACGCCAATCCTCCATTCATAGCACCCCAGAAAAATAATGCAAATGCTGCAATAACTATCGGAGGGAATGCTGCAACCATTGAATGAGTAAATGCGTGTAGTTCTCGATATTGGTTACTTGCTAGAGTTCTAACAAGTCCATAATTACCGATTTGTTTCTTTACGCGTGATAGGTTTCTGCGCCGGTGCCACATTATCGCAGTTCTATCAGTCCACAATTTATGACCAGCCATTCTAATTCGGTGGTCGAGCATTACATCTTCTGCTCCAATTGCGCCCTGATCAAATCCTCCTACTTCTTTCAAAACTGACCGCCTATATGCAGAATTAACTCCAGGTAGTTGAGATGCTTCTGATAAATCTGAGTCTCCTACCTTCCCGTAATTTGTACCTGCGGTAAAAATTGTTGAGCAGAACGTCACATCGATTACACGTTGCCAAAGAGTTGATTCTTCAACAGGAGCGAAATTAGGTCCACCAACTCCAGCAACATCATCTCTCTCAAACCATCGAACTAATTTCGCTACCCAATCCTCTGGTACGATTACATCATCATCTGTAAAGAGAACCAAATCTGAAGATGAGGATTCAATTGCAACATTACAAGCATCAGCCCTTGTTCTAGAACCGGAGTCATCGACAAATCGTATATCCTTACTTTCTGCAACTGATTTTCCAGGGTCGTTACTAGGTCCAACTACTATGATTTCTATGGGTCCAGAATAAGTTTGGGCAGACAATCCATCTAAGGCAATTTCCAATTCTTCGGAATTACGAACACTCGGAATGATTACACATACCGAGGGCTCACTCATGAATTGGCCGAAACCGCTCTCGCTTTCAACCACACTCACAATATGACACTGTCGAATGTCATCATGGGTCATTGCTGACACGCGGCGCTAGGAAGTAAGTCCAAGACGCGCCGCCTTCATTTGAATTCCATGAAAGTCGCAAAGGATAGCGGTCTTGGAACTCAACAGTAACTTCCTCTGTTAGGCCGCTAGCCAACTTTCGGCTAAGTGGGTCTAGGAATTGTAGAGAATAGGTTGAGGCGGTTGGCTTTGGAGCGACTAACTCCGACATTTCGCCAGCATCGAAGCGGACATTTACTCCTTCGCCAGCTTCTACGGTAACCGATACTGTCATCTGATTCTTATCGAGGCTTAAATCGACTAACTCTCCAACAAACTTTGCAGCGCGAAGGGCCCTAGATAGCCTGTCCGCACTCAAAGTGGCTTTGCATTCAAAGTCCAAATCAGGCTGACGTGGCTCATTGATTGAGCCAGTATCAAGTCCACGAAGAATTCGATGAACCTCACCTACTCGGACATTGATTGCTCCTGTTGCGCCGTCATAATCCAACTCAACCAAGTCGTTTGGTCCAGCCAAAGTTAGAAGATC
>DAOJ01000031.1 GCA_002502365.1 Euryarchaeota archaeon UBA106 | reverse complement strand
GGTAATCTCGCTGACAGAATATTAGGAGGGGCTTTGGTTAGAAGTCGAATCACTCGAATGTTCAAGGCCAGAGAACTCCGTCTTCAACGTGATTTACAGCAACATGGTAAATTCGCAAACCAAGCGAGAAAGAAGGTCCTGATTGCTGGATCTTCTGGATGTATAGGTACTCAACTCGTTGCATTTCTAGACACCGGTGGTCATGAAGTTTGGAGATTAGTACGCCGACCTGCAAAAGTTGCAGCACAGGAATTAGAATGGTATCCCGACAAGGGAGAACTCGATGCAAGTATTCTCGAGGGATTTGATGTAATCATTCATCTCGGTGGCGTTGGAATAGGCGACAAGAGATGGAATAAACGCAGAAAAAAGATGATTCGAGATAGTCGTGTAAATAGCACAAAATTACTCGCAGATGCAATTTCTAAATTAGAAAATAAACCAGAGTGTATGATGTTTGCCAGCGCTGTTGGCTGGTATGGTGACAGAGGAGATGAGCAATTAACAGAAGATAGCACACCAGGAGAAGGTTTCCTTCCTGATATTTGTAGAGAATGGGAAGAGGCTGCATCCACTGTCGAAGAATCAGGAGTAAGAACAGTATTTCTTCGAACTGGTATAGTTCTAACCGCAACAGCAGGAGCTCTAGGAAAGATGCTATTCCCCTTCAAGATGGGAGCGGGCGGTCCAATTGGAAATGGAAAGCAATGGATGTCTTGGATATCTCTTGATGACGAGATATATGCGATTAATCACCTAATGATGAATACTGATTCCAGAGGAGTTTACAACTTGTCTGCGCCAAATCCGATTGAGCAGAAAAAATTTGCAAAGACTCTCGGTAGAGTATTGAGAAGACCTGCCTTTGCTCCTTTACCTAGATTCGTGGTCAAGATTCTCTTTGGTGAAATGGGGGAGAAACTCACTCTTGAGAGTCAAAGAGTATTGCCTACTAGACTAACAGCAGAGGGATATCAATTCATTCACGAAGATCTTGAAATGGGTCTCAGAGATACTCTTGGACTCTGGAAATAAATTCAGATTGGAGTCCTAAACCCGAGGGCTCTGACTACGCACCAACCAGTGCGACCTTCGAAAATAGCAAATGCTCCTCCAATGAATGCTCCAGCCGGTACAATCCAAGCTAAGTCTGGGGCGCTGATTAGCAAACAGGCCGCTGCTAAACCGAGTGAGGAAAGTACTCCCATTAAGCCCAATCGAAGCCTAACGGCTTTACCTCGAGCATCGATATTACACTCGAGTGCCATGAAAAGAGGACAATAATCTAGGATATTAAGGCCTGTTTTACAAATTGAATGCTATCAATCACGTGAACGGTCATCAATTTGTAGACCTGAACGGCCCCGCAATATTCTCCATTTGCCGCGCAGTACACCGATTCCATAATTCCAATGAAGGGTATAGGTAACGATTGAGGAGAGAAAAATAGTCCAAACAGATTTACTTGGTGAATTTCCCTTAGCTGAACCATACCAAGCAAGCAAATTGTACAAAATCATCAGAGTTGGAAGAGTATGAACCGCGATTCTCTCAATTCCCATAGGAACTCTATCTAAACTGATGTCCCAGAAATCTGGCCACGCCAATCCTCCATTCATAGCACCCCAGAAAAATAATGCAAATGCTGCAATAACTATAGGAGGGAATGCTGCAACCATTGAATGAGTAAATGCGTGTAGTTCTCGATATCGGTTACTTGCTAGAGTTCTGACGAGTCCATAATTACCGATTTGTTTCTTAACGCGCGATAGGTTTCTGCGCCGATGCCACATTATCGCACTTCTATCTGTCCATAATTTATGACCAGCCATTCTAATTCGGTGGTCGAGCATTACATCTTCTGCTCCAATTGCGCCCTGATCAAATCCTCCTACTTCTTGCAATACTGAGCGCCTATATGCAGAATTAACTCCAGGTAGTTGCGATACTTCTGATAGTTCTGAGTCACCGACCTTTCCGTAATTTGTACCTGCTGTAAAAATTGTCGAGCAGAACGCGACATCGATTACCCGTTGCCAAAGAGTCGATTCATTAACTGGAGCAAAATTAGGTCCACCAACCCCTGCAACATCATCTCTCTCAAACCATCGAACTAATTTCGCTACCCAATCCTCTGGTACGATTACATCATCATCGGTAAAGAGTACCAAATCTGAAGACGAGGCTTCAATTGCAACATTACAAGCATCAGCCCTTGTTCTAGAACCGGAGTCATCGACAAATCGTATACCCTTACTTTCTGCAACTGACTTTCCTGGGTCGTTACTAGGTCCAACTACAATGATTTCTAAGGGTCCAGAATAAGTTTGGGCAGACAATCCCTCTAATGCAATTTCCAATTCTTCGGAATTACGAACGCTTGGTATGATTACACATACCGAGGGCTCACTCATGAATTGGCCGAAACCGCTCTCGCTTTCAACCACACTCACAATATGACAGCGTCGAATGTCATCATGGGTCATTGCTGACACGCGGGGCTAGGAAGTAAGTCCAAGACGCGCCGCCTTCATTTGAATTCCATGAAAGTCGCAAAGGATAGCGGTCTTGGAACTCAACAGTAACTTCCTCTGTTAGACCGCTAGCCAACTTTCGGCTAAGTGGGTCAAGGAATTGTAGAGAATAGGTTGAGGCGGTTGGCTTTGGAGCGACTAACTCCGACATTTCGCCAGCATCGAAGCGGACATTTACTCCCTCGCCAGCTTCTACAGTGACTGATACTGTCATCTGATTCTTATCGAGGCTCAAGTCTACTAACTCTCCAACAAACTTTGCAGCGCGAAGGGCCCTAGATAGCCTGTCCGCACTCAAAGTTGCTTTGCATTCAAAGTCCAAATCAGGCTGACGTGGCTCATTGATTGAGCCAGTATCAAGTCCTCGAAGAATTCGATGAACCTCACCTACTCGGACATTGATTGCTCCTGTTGCGCCGTCATAATCCAACTCAACCAAGTCGTTTGGTCCAGCCAAAGTTAGAAGATCGCGAAGCTTACCAAGTTCTAGGCCAATCTCAACCGGCTCGACTTCATATGTCTCGAAGCAAGCATCTGCTACCGTAACCGAAAGCAATGCAACATGGGAGCCGTCAACGACGGTCGTGCTCAAGCCATTTTCACCCCAACTTAGTTTGGCTTCTTCGGTAAGAACCGATAGCAGATCGACAATTTCTCGCAT
>DAOJ01000030.1 GCA_002502365.1 Euryarchaeota archaeon UBA106 | reverse complement strand
AATCATCTCAGCATAGACGCGGGCACGCGGAGGGATTCCATCACTGAATGCAACAGAATGCAATTTGCTTAGGAGTTCAATAGGTAGCTCTTTGCGAAGAATTCCGAATAGCTGACCATCTCGGTTTATTTCCAAAACCACTACTTGATCATGTTCTGAAATAAATCGCTCTACCTCAGAGTGGTATGGCAACGCTCTGACTCTACAAGTGCTAACCTTCATGCCTGTAGTTGATTCGAGAATATCGTCTATTTCTGTGATGGTATTCTCAACAGACCCGTAGTAGATTATTCCAACTTGCTTGTCCTTTTCTTCACGCATAACTGGAGCGGGAAGTTTGTCTCTTGCACCCTCAATCTTGCGCTTCAAACGAGCCACAGTTGCGGCATATACCGCCGGGTCTTCGGAATATACTCCATCTTCATCGTGTCCAGTTCCTCTGTAAAGAATTGGCTCGAGTCCGCTACCTGGTAGGGTTCGGTATGGAATTCCATCTCCGTCTACATCTCTGTATCGTCCAAAATTCTCGATAGCATCAAGTTGTTCTTGAGTTCGAATTACCTTGCCTCTGTCCAACTTCTCCTCAGGGTATTCGAACCCTGCTGTAACCCATCTATTCATTCCTAAATCTAAGTCAGAGAATCCGAAAACAAGAGTCTGGTATTGTTCTGCTACGTCGAAGGCGCGCCAGCCAAATTCGAAGCATTCGTCGACCGTTCCAGGAATCAATACAATGTGTTGTGTATCCCCATGGCTGGCTTCGTAAAGTAAAGTAAGATCGCCCTGCTGAGTTCTTGTTGGTAGTCCGGTTGAGGGCCCCACTCGATTTACGTCCCAAATGACACCAGGGACCTCAGCGAAGTAAGCCAATCCAATGAACTCGGACATCAAAGAAATACCAGGTCCACTGGTACAGGTCATTCCTCGCCCACCTGCCCAGCCTGCTCCTATTACCATTCCAGCAGCTGCCAATTCGTCCTCGGCTTGGATAACGGCGCAGGTTGCTCCCCCATCGTCTGCTTCACGTAGTTTTGGCAACCAGCCGATAATTGATTCAGCAAGTGAGGAAGAGGGGGTAATTGGGTACCAAGATAGCATGTTAATTCCACCGAAAATACAGCCTAAAGCCGCCGCTTCATTGCCTTCAATGAGGAATGTGTTTGGATCTTTCTCTCGACCCTCAACGGCGTAGCCGATATCACAATTCCAATTTTCACGTGCATATTCACGGCCTTCAGAAATAGCCTGAAGATTTAGTTCGATGGCCTTTTGTTTGCCTTTGAATTGCTGCGCAACTGCTGAAGCGATTGCTGATTCATCGATACCGAGAGTTTCAGCCAGTGCTCCAACATAATACATGTTGGCAATCATTCTAGCAAGTTTTGGATTAATTGAGCGAGCCATCTTTGTCATTGGCATTCCAAGCACAATGCAATCGTCTCTTTCTACTGGCAATTTTACATCCATGTTGTGGATGATGATTGTCCCAGGCTCAGCCTTCTCCACATCAGCTAGCCAGGTGTCTTTGTTCATCACGACCTGAATGTGTGTGACGTCCCCAGGAGCCTGATAACCTTCATCACTAGCTCGTATAATGAACCAAGTGGGGAGTCCAGATATGTTGCTTGGAAAGAGATTCTTCCCACTAACTGGGACTCCCATTTCAAACATTGAATGAAGTAGAATCAGGTTCGCAGACTGCGACCCTGTTCCATTTGCAGTTGCGATATTGATTGTAAAATCGTTGACGGTTTTTGCCATCCTTTTCCGGCTCTCCAGGGGGTCTAGGTGCACATGCGGTATGCTTGGGCAGCGTGCGCCGTGCTAAGATTGGTCTTAGCCGTTCCCGTTCCGTAATTCCTCGTTATAATTTCCAACTTATGGTAATAATCACCGATAAATGGTTTGATTTTCCATCCGTTGCGGTTTTCAAGGGGTGGGTGTTCGGCGCTCTCATGCCTCCAATGCCAACTGCACTAAAGGATGCTCTTTCAAGGGCAACATCGATGATTGAATCAAAGGATGTTGATGGGGCCTTAGAATTGCTCAGAACCGAGGCATGGAATGCGGCTGAAACTAATTCTCACAAAATCGAAGTTATTTCTCTTGCCGCACAGGCGAAAATAGCCAAAGGCGACATAGACATGAAGAATCGAAAAATGCATTGGCAGGACGCATACAATAGTTATCAGCGTGCATTGAAATTAGAACCATCCAACAAAGATGTTCGACGCTCTCAGAATAAATTAGCATCAATGATGGATGAGCAAGCAATATCGCTTGGCAAGGGTTGGCAAATGTTCGATGATGGTAACCCTACACCTCTGGGGCTAATGGCCTCTTTTGTTGCAATCATGGTTTTCTTGGTAGCATTCAAATTTATCGCTGAATCCTTGGAAGAGACGCCAACTTTGGAGAGCACCGAAGTAACTCTCGAGGTGTCTTACATTCATCCCGATGACCCTGGCACTCGTGTATCTGGCGATATTGTGATACAATTATATGAATCGGAGGCTCCAAAGCATGTAGAGAACTTTCTCTATTTAGTTGACAATGGAATGTATGACACAACTATTTTCCACAGAATTATTGATGGCTTTATGATTCAAGGTGGAGATATAGAGGGTAGGAATGGCGCAGGCGGTTATTCAGGTATTTGGTATGGTTACTGCAATGGCCAAATGGCTAATGCAGATGGACAAATTTACACATCAGAAAATTGCCAACAACAAGATTGGACAGTTCCCGATGAAGCCAACAATGGATTAGTACATGAGCCGGCAGTACTCGCTATGGCAAAGACTTCTGCGCCCAATACTGCCGGTAGCCAATTTTACATCGTACCATCGGACAGTAAGCCAAGCCATCTTGATGGAATCCATACAGTGTTTGGTGCTGTAGTTTCCGGAATGGATCACGTTGATGCAATTTCCGAAGTTTTGACAGGAAATGCCGATAAACCAGTTGAAGATGTTCGACTAATTCAAGCCTACAGAAGTTAACTTCGCGATAACATCGTGCTGTACGATAGAATCTTCATAATAGTCACATTCATGGAGGGCTCACTAGCCCGTTAAATGGAGGATTGTTAAGATGGGCGGTACAAGTGGCTTTGATTCGCTAAAATCATTCACAAAATCAGATGGCTCAGAAGCAAACTTTCATGCCTTGTCTCATTTGCAAGATTTGGGAATTTGTAATCTTGATTCGCTTCCCTTTACCATTCGTTTATTATTGGAAGCCGCATTACGAAAATGCGATGGTTTTCTCGTGACTCCTGAGGATGTAAAGCGGATCGCATCATGGTCCCCTACAATGAATCCTGAAGAGATTCCGTTTTCACCCAGTAGAGTTATTTTACAAGACTTCACAGGGGTTCCGGCGGTTGTTGATATTGCAGCACTTAGGGATGCCATGGTAGAATTGGGAGGCGATCCCCAAAGAGTGAACCCACAGGTTCCTGTCGATTTAGTCATAGACCACTCCGTTCAAGTAGATGTTTCTGGTTTGTTTCCTGATGCTAGGGAAAGAAATTTACAGATTGAATATCAACGAAATATGGAACGCTATCAGTTCCTTAAATGGGGTCAACAGAATCTCGACAATTTCAGAGCAGTGCCTCCTGGTCGTGGAATTGTACATCAGGTAAATCTCGAGTGGATTGCAAGTGTTGCAAGGGAAGAAAATGGTATTTGGTTACCCGATACTCTTGTTGGAACTGATAGTCACACAACAATGATCAACGGACTTGGAGTATTAGGCTGGGGTGTTGGAGGAATTGAGGCTGAAGCAGTAATGCTCGGTCAACCGATTTACATGCTATTACCAGAAGTATGCGGATTTGAATTGACTGGTTCTCTTCGCCCAGGTGTAACAGCTACGGATATGACCCTTAGGATAGTAGAGATGTTGAGGGAGCACGGTGTTGTGGGTAAATTCGTAGAGTTCTTTGGTTCTGGACTTGGCAATCTCAGTCTACCAGACAGAGCTACAATTGCAAATATGGCTCCTGAATATGGCGCGACATGTGGCTTTTTCCCAGTTGATGAAACCACTCTTGATTACATGAGACTCTCGGGTAGAGATGAATCTCACATTGAAAATGTCAAGCGCTATCTATCGGCCCAAGGAATGTTTCATAATTC